>NZ_JAAGNB010001058.1:0-15669 GCF_010550475.1 Amycolatopsis sp. SID8362 | reverse complement strand
GGCCCGAGCGGCGGGGGCGCCGGGGCCGGTTCGCCGCCGAGCTCGCACGTCAGCCGCCGCCACGCGCGGTACTCCGCCGCGGTCAGCTCGCGGCCCCACGCCGTGGTGATCGGGACGTCGCGGGCCAGGTACGCGTCCCGGTTGTCCTTCCACGCGCGCAGGTAGCGGTAGAACGGCACCGCCGGATGAAGATGGTGGACCAGGTGGTAGTTCTGGTACAGCATCATCGGCGTCATCAGCCACTCCAGCCCCACCCGCACCCGCGTGGTGCCGAACTTGTCGCGGGGCTTCGCGGCGGGCAGCCCGTGGTGCGGCAGCCAGTCGAACCACCACGCCAGCACGGCCAGCCCGAGCCGCTGCGGCAGCACGTAGCCCAGCAGCAGCTCCTCGCCGTAACCGCCGGCGATCAGCGTCGCGGCCGCGGCGAACGCCAGCGACACCGCGACGACCGTCTCCGCGCGCTCCTGCGGCGGGCGGGTCCGGACGCGGGCCGCGTAGAACCGCGCGTACCAGAAGTCGATGGTCAGCCAGCGGAACGGCAGCGACCACCAGGCGCCCTGCGACGTCCAGGCGTCCGGGTCGGTGCGCGAGTCCGCGTTGGTGTTGCGGTGGTGTTCGCTGTGGATGAACCGCAGCAGCGGGAACGACGCGTAGGCGGCGACGAACGGCATCGCCAGCCTGCCGAGCACCTCGTTGACCCACGTCAGCTTCCCGGCCGCGTGGTGGGACGACTCGTGCACCACGGTGAACATCGTGAAGGTGACGATCGCGTGCAGCGGCACGGTGAACACCGGCGGCGCGATCCCCTCCAGCAGCAGCCAGGTCGCGGTGACCCACAGCGTGACGCCGCCGAAGAACAGCAGCAGCGTCGGCACCGACGCGCGGGGGAGCGGGATCCGGGGCGAAGGTACCGCGCGGGACGGCACCGGAGACGCCGTCCCGGTGCCGCGCGGCGGGGTGTCGACGACGGGCATCGAACGGTCTCCTCGGTCGAGAAGCTCCTGGCGAGGCGGGAGTCACCGTAGACAACCCGGCGGGGTTTGTAAACGTTCGGGCAGGCTTCGAAAAAAGGCGCCCGCCAGCGGAACGTTAGCGGTGGGTAAGCTCGCCTTGTGAAGGCCGTCACCCACCCCGCCCCGGCGCGCACCCGGGAACGGCTGCTGGCCGCGGCGGCGGACGTCATCGCCGCGGACGGCTGGGCCGCCGTGACGATGGGCAAGCTGGCCGCGCGGGTCGGCGTCAGCAGGCAGACCGTCTACAACGAACTCGGCTCCAAGGCCGAGCTCGCCGAGGCGCTGATGCTCGCCGAGACCGACCTGTTCGTCGCGCGCGTGAACGCCGACGTCGCCGCGCACCCGGACGACCCGGTCGACGGCGTGACGGCGGCCTTCCGGCACACCCTCGAAGCCGCCCGCGCCAACCCGCTGGTCCAGATCGCGCTCGGCGGCGCGCAGGGCGGCCGCGACGACTTCCTCCCGCTGCTCACCTCCCAGCCGGAAGCGGTGCTCGGCCGGGCCGTCGAGGCCGTCGCCGCGGTGTTCGCGGGCGCCTACCCCCAGGTCCGGCTGACCCCGTCGGAGTGGGCGGTCGCGGTCGAAGCGTTCGTCCGGTTGCTGCTGTCCCACCTGGTGCAGCCCAGCGGCTCGGCCGAGCACGCGAGCGGCCAGATGCGCTGGGTGATCGGCCGGATGCTCGGGTCCTGACGCCGCAGGTGGCCCCCGGCCCGGCGGCGATGGCCACTGGCCTAGACTCGGACGTCCCGGTCTGCACGTGACCGGGGCCATTTCCGCAGGATTGTCCTACACAATCGTTACCGCTCGAGGAGAAGACCTTGAAGAGCACCGTCGAGCAGCTGAGCCCGACGCGAGTCAAGATCAATGTCGAGGTGCCGTTCGACGAGCTCAAGCCGAACTTCGACCGCGCCTACCGCAAGATCGCCCAGCAGGTGCGCATCCCGGGCTTCCGGCCCGGCAAGGCGCCCGCTCGCGTCCTGGAAAGCCGCATCGGCCGCGGCCCGGTGCTCGACGAGGTCGTCAACGAGGCCATCCCGGCGAAGTACATCGAGGCCGTCCGCGAGAACGAGGTCCGCACGCTCGGCAACCCCGAGTTCGACGTGACCAAGCTCGAGGACCGCGACGTCCTGGAGTTCACCGCCGAGGTCGACGTCCGCCCGGAGATCGAGCTGCCCGACCTGGACGGCTTCACGGTCAGCGTCGACGACGTCGAGCTGACCGACGCCGAGGTGGACGAGCAGCTCGACGAGCTGCGCGCCCGCTTCGGCACGCTGACCGGCGTCGAGCGCCCGGCCGAGACCGGCGACTTCGTCTCGATCGACCTGTCCGCCACCGTCGACGGTGAGGCCGTCGAGGAGGCGAGCACCACCGGGCTGTCCTACGAGATCGGCTCCGGCCAGCTCGTCGACGGCATCGACGAGGCCATCGTGGGCGCGAACGCCGGCGAGACCAAGACGTTCACCACCCAGCTCGTCGCCGGGGAGCACGCCGGCAAGGACGCCGAGGTGACCGTGACCGTCCAGTCGGTCAAGCAGCGCGAGCTGCCCGAGGCGGACGACGAGTTCGCCCAGATGGCCAGCGAGTTCGACACGATCGAGGAGCTCAAGGGCGACCTGCGCGAGCGCCTGAGCCGCGTCAAGAAGATGCAGCAGGGCGTCCAGGCCCGCGACAAGGTCCTCGACGAGCTGCTCGAGCGCACCGAGGTCCCGATCCCGGAGAAGGTCCTCGACGCCGAGATCGAGAACCGCAAGCACGACGCGATCCACCCGTTCGACCACGACGAGGCCCAGTTCGCGCAGGCCCTCGAGGCCGAAGGCCGCACGCTCGAAGAGTTCGACGCGGAGACCCGCACCGAGTCGGAGAAGGCCGTCCGCACGCAGCTGCTGCTGGACACCATCGCCGACAAGGAAGAGGTCTCGGTCAACGACGGCGAGCTCACCGAGCGGATCATCTACCAGGCCCAGCGCTTCGGCATCAGCCCGGACGAGTACGTCCAGCGCGCCCAGCAGTCGGGCCAGCTGACCGCGATCTACGCCGACGTCCGGCGCGGCAAGGCCCTCGCCTCGGTGGTCCGCAAGGCCACCGTGACCGACGGTTCCGGCGCCGAGGTCGACCTCTCGGAGCTGTTCGGCTCGGACGAGCCGGCGGCCGACGAGGCAACCCAGGAGACGCAGGTCACCGACGAAACGGCGAAGACTCCGGCGGAGTGAAGCTGTGAGCGAACTTGGGCGGTGTCAGGCATTCTGCACCGCCCAAGTTCGTTAGGGTCGGATACAAGATCTCAAGCATCTGAAACGACAGCGGTGGCCGTCAGCACCGGGCCACCGCCGGCGAAAAGGCAGGCAGACGTGACGCAGCACACGCCCGAGGCGCGGACCGGCACCGCAGGGCTCACCCTCACCGACTCGGTGTTCGAGCGGTTGCTCCAGGAGCGCATCGTCGTCCTCGGTTCCGAGGTCAACGACGAGATCGCCAACCGGATCACCGCGCAGCTGTTGCTGCTCGACGCCGACGACGCCGAGTCCGACATCCGCTTCTACATCAACTCGCCGGGCGGTTCGGTCACCGCCGGGTTCGCGATCTACGACACCATGCAGCTGATCCGCCCGGACGTCGCGACCTACGCGATGGGCATGGCGGCCTCGATGGGGCAGTTCCTGCTCTCCTCGGGCACGCCGGGCAAGCGGTACGCGCTGCCGCACGCGCGCATCCTGATGCACCAGCCGTCGGCAGGCGTCGGCGGTACGGCGTCGGACATCGCGATCCAGGCCGACCTGTTCAACAAGTGGAAGCAGGAGCTGGCCCGGATCACCGCGGAACAGACCGGCCAGACGGTCGAGCAGATCATCAAGGACGGGGACCGCGACCGCTGGTTCACCGCGCAGGAGGCGAAGGACTACGGGTTCGTGGACCACGTCCTCACCGCCGACATCGCCCGTCCGGGCTCGAACTGAGCGCGAAGCACACAGGAGACTCGATCATGAGCAACTTCCGGCTCCCGGGTGACTTCCAGGCCCCGAGCACGCCCCAGTCGCGGTACATCCTGCCGTCGTACGTGGAGCGCACCAGCTACGGCGTCAAGGAGTCGAACCCGTACAACAAGCTGTACGAAGAGCGGGTCATCTTCCTCGGCGTGCAGGTGGACGACGCGTCGGCCAACGACGTGATGGCCCAGATGCTGCACCTCGAGCACGAGGACCCGGACCGCGACATCCTGATCTACATCAACTCGCCGGGTGGCTCGTTCACCTCGCTGATGGCGATCTACGACACCATGCAGTTCGTCCGCCCGGACATCCAGACGTACTGCCTCGGCCAGGCCGCCTCGGCCGCCGCGGTGCTGCTGTCGGCCGGCACGCCGGGCAAGCGCTACGCGCTGCCGAACGCGCGCGTGCTGATCCACCAGCCGGCCACCGAGGGCACCTACGGGCAGGTCTCGGACCTGGAGATCCAGGCGAACGAGATCCAGCGCGTGCGCCGCCAGATGGAGGTCATCCTGGCCAAGCACACGAACAAGGACCCGGACCAGATCCGGACCGACATCGAGCGCGACAAGATCCTCACGGCCGAGGAGGCCAAGGCGTACGGCATCATCGACGAGGTGCTCCCGTACCGCAAGGCGTCGGCTCTGTAGATCCGCCAGGCCGGTGTGTGTCGAGGAGACGACACACACCGGCATCCTGGTTTAGGGTCGTCCTCTGACGTGCTCCCGGAGCGTGTGGGTGTTCCCGCCCACGGCATCGGACGGGTACCGTCAGTGGCAATGCGTGAGGCTCCGCCCGGTCTACCCTGGCCGGGGGGTCGCACCGTCGCAACACACGTCAGGCGCGGAAACCCGCGCCGGAGGGGACGAGGTCAACGGCCATGGCACGGATCGGTGACGGCGGAGACCTGCTGAAGTGTTCTTTCTGCGGGAAGAGCCAAAAGCAGGTGAAGAAGCTCATTGCCGGCCCCGGGGTCTACATCTGCGATGAGTGCATCGACCTCTGCAATGAGATCATCGAGGAGGAGTTGGCCGAGGCCGGCGACGTCAAGCTCGACGAGCTGCCCAAGCCCGCCGACATCCACGAGTTCCTCGAGCAGTACATCATCGGTCAGGACGACGCCAAGCGGACGCTCGCGGTAGCGGTCTACAACCACTACAAGCGGATCCAGGCGGACGACAAGGCCGGGCCGAAGGACTCCAAGGAGGAGTCGGTCGAGCTCGCGAAGTCGAACATCCTGATGCTCGGCCCCACCGGGTGCGGCAAGACCTACCTCGCGCAGACCCTGGCGAAGCTGCTGAACGTCCCGTTCGCGATCGCGGACGCCACGGCGCTGACCGAGGCCGGGTACGTCGGCGAGGACGTCGAGAACATCCTGCTCAAGCTCATCCAGGCGGCGGACTACGACGTCAAGCGGGCCGAGACCGGGATCATCTACATCGACGAGGTCGACAAGATCGCCCGGAAGAGCGAAAACCCGTCGATCACCCGCGACGTGTCCGGCGAGGGCGTCCAGCAGGCGCTGCTGAAGATCCTCGAGGGCACCACCGCCTCGGTCCCGCCGCAGGGCGGCCGCAAGCACCCGCACCAGGAGTTCATCCAGATCGACACGACGAACGTGCTGTTCATCGTGGCCGGCGCGTTCGCCGGGCTGGAGAAGATCATCAACGAGCGGGTCGGCAAGCGCGGCCTCGGCTTCGGCGCGGAGATCCGCACCAAGTCCGAGATCGAGGAGAGCGACGTCTTCTCCGACACCATGCCCGAGGACCTGATCAAGTTCGGGCTGATCCCGGAGTTCATCGGCCGCCTCCCGGTCGTGGCGACGGTGAACCACCTCGACAAGGACTCGCTGGTCAACATCCTGACCCAGCCGCGCAACGCCCTGGTGAAGCAGTACAAGAAGCTCTTCGAGATGGACAACGTCGAGCTCGAGTTCACCAAGACCGCGCTCGAGGCCATCGCCGACCAGGCGGTCCTCCGGGGTACGGGTGCCCGCGGGCTGCGCGCCATCATGGAAGAGGTGCTGCAGCCGGTCATGTACGACATCCCGAGCCGCGACGACGTGGCGAAGGTCGTCATCACCGAGCAGACCGTCCGGGAGAACGTGAACCCGACGATCGTCGCCCGGCAGCCGACCCGGCGCGCACGCAGCGAGCGCGGTGAGAAGTCGGCCTGACGCCGGCCGTCTCCGGGCCACCACGGGCCCGGAGACCGACAGGAAAAGCTGAATGACTGCTGATTCTTTCCCGGGTACCGGGGGCACCACCCGCGGTGGCGGCGTGCAAGCGCCGCCGCCACCGGCCCCGGCCGCCGAGCCGGTGGCCGCGGGGCCGGTCCTCGGGTTCCGCGAGCTGAGCGAACGCGTGATCGCGTCCGCCTTCGAGCGGTACCCGTGGCTGAACCGCTTGCTGATGGGCGTGCTGGCCGTGTGCGCCGGCACGTGCGTCGTGGCCGTGGTGGCCCGGCTGTCGCCGTTGCCGCTGTTCCCGGTGCCGTTGTTCCTCGTCGCCGGTTACGGGCTGTGGCAGGCCCGCGGCGTCACCGAGCGACGTCAGCTGGTCAACTGGGTGCTGCTGTTCGCCCTCGCGGCTCTGGTCGGGTTCTGGTTGATCTCCGTCGTCGGCCGCTGGGTGGAGTGAAGACCCGCCTTTCGCAGGGTTTGGCGCGGTACCGGCCTGGGTACACCTGACGCGTGGTAGATGCCCTTCGGCCGTTCCGGCATCCCGCATTGTTCTATCGTGGTGACACTGAGTACCTCGATGGTGTCATTCCGTTCCTGCTCGAAGGCCTCGACCGCGGTGAGCCCGTCGCCGTCGCCGTGCCGGGCCGCAACCTGGTGCTCGTCGAAAAGGCGCTGGAAGACCGCGCGGACGACGTCCTGCTGATCGACATGGGCCGGGCCGGCCGCAACCCCGGTGCGATCCTGCCCTCGGTGCTGCACTCCTTCGCCGCCCGGCACACCGGCCCGGTGCGGATCGTCGGCGAGCCGATCTGGGCCTGGCGTTCCGACGCCGAGTACCCCGCGTGCGTGGAGCACGAAGCGCTGATCAACAAGGCCTTCGCGGGCCGCGACCTGGCGATCCTCTGCCCGTACGACGTCGCGGCGCTGACCCCGTCCATCCTGGCCGACGCCGAGCGCACCCACCCCGAGCTGTGGGGACTGGCGGGCCCGTTCGACAGCCCGCGCTTCGACCCCGACGGCGTCCGCGCGGAGCTGAGGCGCCCGCTGGAGCCCCCGAACGGCGCGGTGGAGCGCTCGTTCGACCTTTCGCAGCTGGCGTCGCTGCGCGGCTTCGCGGAGATCTGGGCGGCCCGCCACGGCCTGCGCCGCCCGCGGCGCGACGACTTCGCGCTGGCGATCGCCGAGCTGACGGCGAACAGCGTGCTCTACGGCGGCGGCACCGGCATCCTGAGGCTGTGGTCGGCGCCGGACGAAGTGGTCGGCGAGGTGACCGACACGGGCACGATCACGGACCCGCTGGCCGGCCGCATCCCACCCGCGGCGACGACGCTGGGCGGGCGCGGCCTGCTGCTGGTGAACCGGCTGGCCGACCTGGTCCGCACGTACTGGATCCCGGGCCGCACGACAACCCGGGTCCACTTCCGCTGCGGCTGACCTCGCCCGGCCGGCTGGGGCCGGCGAGCCGCCCGTGCCTGTGCCGGTCGTGCCGCCGCGCCTGAGGTCGCGAATGACTCTTTCGGACGCCAGGGCCCCGGCAAAGTCGGATCAGCTCGGCCGATCCGGCTGTCCGCGATGTCATGAAAGGGTCATTCACCTCACCAGACGACATGAATGACCCTTTCACAACATCCCCGCGACGCCGGGCAGACCACGCCACCAGCCCGCGACCGGTCACCCGCTCACCAGCGCGACTTCGCCAGCACCCTGCCGCGGAACGTAGTGAATGACTCATTCATGTCGCCAGACGACATGAATGACCCTTTCACAACACCCCCGCGACGCCGGGCAGACCACGCGGCCAGGCGACTCCGCGGCCGGTCACCCGCTCGCCGGCGCGACTTTGCTGGCACCCTGTCACCAGACGACATGAACGAGTCGTTCACGACATCACGGCCGGGGTCCCGGCAAAGTCGCGCGGCCCGGCCACTCAGCCGTCGGTGACCCGCTCGCTGGTGCAACGCTGCGGACTGCACCGACGCGACTTTGCCGGAGCCCTGACGCCGCGCTCGGCTCAGTCCGTGCGGGGGACGTGCTTGCCGAGGAAGCTGATCAGGCTCGGCACCACCGTCCGGTTGAACGGGTCGCCGTGCTTGCCGTGCGCCGTGTGGGCGACCGCCGGGTGGGCGGCGTCGATGTAGCGGCGGACGCCCGTGATGAACGAGTCCTCCGTGCCGCACCAGATGCCGTTGGGGACGCCCTTGGTCTCGTCGATGTGGCGCAGCGGGTCCAGGGCCGTCCAGTCCTGGATGTCCGGGAAGATGTGGCGCTTGGCCATCTCCGGCCATGACGTGATCAGCGCCGGGGCCAGCGTCGCGACCGCGGACGGCGGCTGACGCCGTTCCACGCGGCGGCGGGTGTAGACCAGGGCGCCGAAGCCGCCCATCGAGACGCCCGTGCACGCGAACGGCAGGCCGGTCGGGCCGGCGAAGCCGCGGGCCCGCAGCCACTGCGGGACCTCCTCCAGCAGCATCGCCATCGGGTCGTCGCCCGGGTGGACCTGGTGCCAGTAGTTGTCGCCGCCGTCGACGGCCACGAAGCCGAACGACGGGACCGCCTTGCGGGCGACGTCGCTGGCGAGCTGCTTGAGGGTGCCGGTCGGGGCCGCGCTGCGGGCGTTGCCGTGCAGGCCGTGCAGCACGAGCGACATCGGCAGCCCCTTCGGCGGGGTCTTCGACGGCAGGATGAACACCAGGTCGACCATCCGGCCGCGGGCCGCGGAGTAGACGCGTTCGACGCGGGTGCTGCCCAGCTGGGTCGTCGGGTTCGACGACGCCACGCCGAGCGCGCGCTGCAGGGCCTGGCTGAAGGGCAGCTTGCCGGTCGCCGTCCCGACGGCCAGGCCGGTCACGGCCAGCCCGGACGCGCCCGCGATCAGCACCGAACGGCGGCTCAGCCAGCGCCGCGCGCCCTGGACCGCCGCCTCCGCGACCGCCTTCGCGGGCTGCGGCTGGTCCCCACCGCCCGCGCGCTCCGCGTCCCCGTTTTCCTCGTTCACCTGTCTCCGTCCCCCGCCTGCTCCCTTAGGACGCCGCGGACCCACTCCGCGTTCCCCTCGCGTCCCGCTCGCCGGGTTAGTCGTTCCCACCCTGCCCGGCGTTTCGGGTCCTCGCGCGCCAAGCCGCCTTTGCTGCGTCCGTGGAGCGTTCGGCCCTGTCCACAGTGTCCCCGAGACCCACGGCGAGCGTGATGCCGAGGGGTATCAAAATGTGGTCTATGCCCTGTTCGCCGGGCCCGAAGTGCCCGGACGCCTCCAGGGTGACGAAGCCGTGCAGGGCGCTCCACAGCTGGGCGGCGGCCTGGTACTTGTCCGCGGGCCGGAAGCGGCCCGCGGCGATGGCCCGCTCGGTGGCCCGGACGATGTGCTCGAACGCCTCCAGGCCCTCCGGAGCGGCTTCGCGGCCCTCCTCGGTGGTGAGGTCGGAGAGCGTCGCCCGCTTGCCGCCGGGCGCGGACTGGCCGAACGTGACCGCGAACAGCTGGGGCTGCTCGGCGACCGCCTGCCGATAGGTGCGGGCGAGGCTGAAGATGTCCGCGACCGGGTCGTCGGTCTCGCCGACCTCGGCCAGCCACTCCGAAAGCCGCAGGAAGCCGGCGCGCGCGACCTCGTCGACCAGCGCGGCCATGCCGCCGAAGTGCGTGTACACCGCCATCGTCGAGACGCCGACCTCCGCCGCCAGCTTGCGGGCCTGCAGGGTTTCCGGGCCGCCGTCGTCGAGCAGCCGGATGGCGGCCTCGACGAGCCGGGCCTTGACGTCGGTCGCGCGCGGTTTGGGGCTCATGCTTGCCAGTGTCCCATAACCCTGTTATACCTGTATCCATAACCCAGTTATGGAACGCGCGGAGGGGTCACGACATGGGCAACAAGTTCCTCGAAGGAAACTTCGCCCCGGTCAGCCGGGAGCACACGATCACCGAGCTCGCCGTCACCGGGCGGATCCCCGAGTTCCTCGACGGCCGCTACCTGCGCAACGGCCCCAACCCGCTGTCCGAAGTGGACCCGGCCGCCTACCACTGGTTCATGGGCGACGGCATGGTCCACGGCGTGCGCCTGCGCGACGGCAAGGCCGAGTGGTACCGCAACCGCTGGGTGCGCAACGAGTCGGTGACCGCGACGCTGAACGGCGAGGACGCGAGCCGGTTCTGCGGCCTGGACGCGCTCGGCGCCAACACCAACGTGATCGGCCACGCCGGCAAGACGCTCGCGCTGGTCGAGGCGGGCGCGCCGATCTACGAGCTGACCGACGACCTCGACACCGTCGGCCGCTGCGACTTCGACGGCACCCTCCCGGGTGGCTACACCGCCCACCCCAAGCGCGACCCGCGCACCGGCGAGCTGCACGCCGTCTCGTACTTCTTCGGCATGGGCAACAAGGTCCAGTATTCGGTGATCGACGCGGCCGGCCGCGCGCGCCGCGTCGTCGACGTCGAGGTCACCGGGTCACCGATGATGCACGACTTCTCCCTGACCGAGAAGTACGTCGTGTTCTACGACCTGCCGGTGACGTTCAACGCCGGGATGGCGGTCGCCACCTCCGTGCCGAGCGCGCTGCGGACGCCCGCGAAGCTGGTCGTGTCGGCGATGGTCGGCAAGGTCCGCGTGCCGGACCCGCTGTCGGCGATGATGGCGAGCAAGATCGGCGCGAACGGCGGCCTGCCCTACCGCTGGAACGAGAAGTACCCCGCGCGGATCGGGGTCATGCCGCGGGACGGCCAGAGCCGCGACGTCCGCTGGTTCGACGTCGAACCGTGCTACGTCTTCCACCCGCTCAACGCCTACGACGACGGCGACAGCGTCGTGCTCGACGTCGTGCGCCACCCGAAGATGTTCGACCGCGAGCTGCACGGCCCGGCCGAAGGCGGCCCGACGCTGGACCGCTGGACCGTCGACCTCACCGCGGGCAAGGTGCTCGAGGAGCGGCTCGACGACCGGGGCCAGGAGTTCCCGCGCGTCGACGAGCGGCTCGTCGGCCGGCCCCACCGCTACGGCTACGCGGTCTC
Organism: Amycolatopsis sp. SID8362; assembly: GCF_010550475.1. Lineage (NCBI taxonomy): Bacteria > Bacillati > Actinomycetota > Actinomycetes > Pseudonocardiales > Pseudonocardiaceae > Amycolatopsis > Amycolatopsis sp. SID8362. The sequence continues at coordinate 4,492 of NZ_JAAGNB010001058.1, read as the reverse complement.
GACCGACGGCGAGGCGAATCCGGGCAGCTCCCTGTTCAAGCACGACTTCCGCACCGGCTCCCGCCAGGAGCGCGCGTTCGACGGCGGACGGCAGCCCGGCGAATTCGTGTTCGTGCCCGCCCACGACGACGCGGCCGAAGACGACGGTGTCCTGATGGGGTTCGTCTACGACCCGGCGTCGCAGCGCAGCGACCTCACGGTGCTGGACGCGGGAACCCTGGAGACGGTGGCGGCCATCCACCTGCCCGACCGCGTGCCCAACGGCTTCCACGGCAACTGGGTCGCCGCCTAGGTCAAGACCCGGTGGTCGCCGGTGTAGAGGTTCATCGAGTCGCCGCGCAGGAAGCCGATGAGGGTCATGCCGTTCTCCTCGGCCAGTTCCACCGCCAGCGACGACGGCGCGGACACCGCGGCCAGCAGGCCGATGCCCGCCATCGCGGCCTTCTGCACCAGTTCGAACGACGCGCGCCCGGACACCAGGAGGCCGTAGCCGGGCGCGGGTACCCGGCCTTCCAGCACGGCCCAGCCGAGCACCTTGTCGACCGCGTTGTGCCGCCCGACGTCTTCGCGGACGACCGCGAGTTCGCCGTCCGGGGCGAACAGCGCCGCCGCGTGCAGGCCGCCGGTGCTGGCGAAGACCTTCTGCCGGGCGCGCAGGGCGTCCGGCAGGCCGGCCAGCGTCTCGCTCTTCACGGCGAAGGCCGCGCCGGCGGGGGAGAAGCGGGTCTTGAGCTTGACCGCGTCGAGCGCGGCCTTGCCGCAGACACCGCACGAAGAGGTGGTGTAGAAGTTCCGCTCGACGCCGGTGTCCGGCGGGGCCACGCCGTCGGCCAGCGCGATGTCGAGGACGTTGTAGGTGTTGCGGCCCTGGTCGTCGACGCCGTCGCAGTAGCGGGCGACGGCGATGTCCTCGCGGCCGCCGATCACGCCTTCGGACAGCAGGAAACCGTGGGCCAGCTCGACGTCGTGGCCGGGCGTGCGCATGGTGACGGCGAGCGCCTTGCCGCCGACCCGCAGCTCCAGGGGCTCTTCGGCGGCGAGCGCGTCGGGACGGCGCCGGTCCCCGGTCGCGGAGATCCGCCGGACCGGCCTGCGCACGGTCACCCTGCCCATCTCTGACACCTTTCGCCGCCCGGAAGTTCGACACCCGTATGGTGCAACGCCGGGTATTTAGTAATACATTCCCTCCATCATCCCCAGAGTACGGAGGGAACCGATGGCTCTCGGCTTCCTGGACCGATCCCGGATCGTGGCGCCGCCGACCTGGACGCGCTGGCTGGTGCCGCCCGCGGCCCTCTCGGTGCACCTGTCGATCGGACAGGCCTACGCGTGGAGCGTGTTCAAGACCCCGCTCGAAAAGACGATGCACCTCAACGGTACGCAGAGCTCGCTGCCGTTCCAGCTCGGCATCGTCATGCTCGGGCTGTCCGCGGCCTTCGGCGGCACGCTCGTGGAGAAGAACGGCCCGCGCTGGGCGATGTTCGTCTCGATGTGCTGCTTCGCCACCGGGTTCCTCATTTCCGCGCTGGGCGTGGCGACCGGGCAGTTCTGGCTGGTCGTCGTCGGCTACGGCGGGATCGGCGGCATCGGGCTCGGCATCGGCTACATCTCGCCGGTGTCCACGCTGATCAAGTGGTTCCCGGACCGGCCGGGCATGGCCACCGGCATCGCGATCATGGGCTTCGGCGGCGGCGCGCTGATCGCGTCGCCGTGGTCGTCGTCGATGCTCGGCAGCGCGCCGACCGCCGGCACCATCGCGACGGCGTTCGTCGTGCACGGCGTCGTCTACGCGGTGTTCATGTCGATGGGCTGGCTGCTCGTGCGGGTGCCCGCCGAGGGCTGGAAGCCGGCCGGCTGGGAGCCGAAGACCGACCACGGCAAGGCGATGATCAGCACCGCGAACGTCTCGGCGGCCAACGCGATCAAGACGCCGCAGTTCTGGTGCCTGTGGGTCGTGCTGTGCTTCAACGTCACCGCGGGCATCGGGATCCTGGAGAAGGCGTCCCCGATGATCGTCGACTTCTTCAAGAGCACGCCGACGCCGGTCGGCACGGCCGCGGCCGCCGGGTTCGTCGCGCTGCTGTCGCTGTGCAACATGCTCGGCCGGTTCGTCTGGTCGTCCACTTCGGACCTGGTCGGGCGCAAGAACATCTACCGCACCTACCTCGGCGTCGGCGCGGTGCTGTACCTGGTGATCGCGCTCACGGAGAACTCGTCGAAGCTCGTGTTCATCCTGTGCGCGATGGTGATCCTGTCCTTCTACGGCGGCGGGTTCGCGACGGTCCCGGCCTACCTGAAGGACCTCTTCGGCACCTACCAGGTCGGCGCGATCCACGGCAGGCTGCTCACCGCGTGGTCGGTGGCCGGCGTGCTCGGCCCGCTGATCGTCAACCGGATCGCCGACAGCCAGAAGGCGGCGGGCAAGTCCGGGCCGGCGCTGTACGAGCTGTCGTTCTACATCATGATCGGCCTGCTGGTCGTCGGCTTCGTGGCCAACGAGCTGGTGCGCCCGGTCAAGGAGAAGTACCACGAGCCCGTCACCGAGGCCGCGAGGAGTGAAGCCTGATGAGCGAACCTTCGAAGCCCAACCGGACCCCGCTGATCGTGCTGACCTGGGCGTGGGTCGTGCTCCCGTTCGGGTACGGCGTGTACCAGCTGTTCCTGAAGCTGGTACAGCTGTTCGGATGAGCAGAGGGATTCTCGTCACCGGCGCGTCCCGCGGCATCGGGCGCGCGGTGGCCACGGCGTTCGCGGCGCGGGGCGACCGGGTGGCCGTCCACTACGGACACCGCGCCGCGGACGCGGAGGAAACGCTTTCCCAGCTGTCCGGCGAAGGACACCTGCTGATCAGTGGCGACCTCGCCGACCCGGAGGCGGCGCGGAAGCTCGCCGACGCCGCCGAAGCCGGGCTCGGCGGGGTCGACGTGCTGGTCAACAACGCCGCCGTCGCGACGTCGGCGGAGACCGCGCACCCGGTCGCCGGGGTGTCCTACGCGGACTGGCAGCGGATCTGGCGGCGCACCCTCGACGTCAACCTCGTGGGCGCCGCGAACCTCAGCTACTGCGTGGCGCGGCACCTCATCGGGCGCGGCGCGCCCGGCCGGATCGTCAACATCGGGTCGCGCGGGGCGTTCAAGGGCGAGCCGGACCACCCGGCGTACGGCGCGAGCAAGGCGGCGCTGCACGCGCTCGGCCAGTCGCTCGCCGTTTCGCTGGCGCCGCACGGCATCTCCGTGACGTCGGTCGCGCCGGGCTTCACCGCCACCGAGCGCGTGGCGGACCGGATCGACGACGCCCTGCGCGCGCAGAGCCCGTTCGGGCGGGTCGGCACGCCCGAAGAGGTCGCCGCGGCCGTCGTCTACCTGGCTTCCGCCGAGGCGACCTGGGCGTCCGGCACGATCCTCGACCTCAACGGCGCCTCGCACCTGCGGATGTGACCTGCCTCACCGGTGCAGCACGACGGGCGCCGCGGGCGTCGATAGGGCGTGCATCCTCTGGGCAAGATCGTCGTCTCCGGGCTGGCGCTGGTCGTCTTCTGCGGCACGGCGTACGGCTACGTGAACTTCCAGGCCCTCGACGAGGTCACGCGCGACAGCGTGATCGACGGCGACGGCGGGACGAACCCGGGGGAGCAGCCCGCCGACGGTTCGCTGGACGTCCTGCTCGTCGGCCGGGACGCCCGCACCGACCCCCAGGGCAACCCGCTGTCGCCGGACGTGCTCCGGGAACTGCGGGTCGGCGCCAACGGCGACGACCTCACCGACACGCTGATCGTGCTGCGGATCCCGAACGGGACCAAAGAGGTGAAAGCGTTTTCCATCCCGCGCGACAGCTACGTGTCGATGCCCGGTGGCAAGGGCAAGATCAACGCCGCGTTCGGGCGCGCGAAGGCCGCCGAGGCGCGGCGGCTGCGCACCGCGGGGGAGACCGACAAGGCGAAGATCGACCAAAGCGCCCTCACGGCCGCGCGGCGCGCGACGCGGCAGGCGGTCGAGGACCTCACCGGCGTCAAGATCGACCACTTCGCCGAGGTCAACCTGCTCAGCTTCTCCGAAATCAGCAAGGCGGTCGGCGGCGTCGACGTCTGCCTGAAAGCGCCCACCCAGGACCGGAACTCGGGCGCGAACTTCCCGGCCGGGCCGCAGCGGATCTCGGGCGCGGACGCGCTCGCCTTCGTCCGGCAGCGCGACAACCTCCGGGGCGGCGACTTCGACCGCGTCCGGCGCCAGCAGGTCTTCCTCGCCGGGCTGGCGCGGCAGGTGCTGTCGGCGGGGACGCTGGGCGACCCCGGGAAGCTCTCGGACCTCATCGACGCGGTGAAGCGCTCGGTGGTGCTCGACTCCTCGTGGAACCTGCTCGACTTCGTCGCGCAGATGCGCGGGGTCAGCGGCGGCGGCATCCAGTTCGACACGATCCCGATCGTCAACCCCGATTACCGGTACGACCCGGCCGACCGCCGCGCGACCGCGGTGCAGGTCGACCCGGCCGCGGT
>NZ_JAAGNB010001010.1:0-24361 GCF_010550475.1 Amycolatopsis sp. SID8362 | reverse complement strand
CGTACCGCGCGTCCAGCACCAGCTCGGTTTCCAGGAGCTGGTCGTGGGTCCGGCCGGTGATGCTGCCGACGACCGCGAGCACCGGCGGGACGGTGCCGTGGCCGGGCGCGAGGCCCAGCGCCGCCGCCAGCCGGACGCCGAACGGCCCGGAGTCGACGGAGATCCACTTCGTGCCCTCGGCCGCCAGCCGGGCCGCGGCCTTGGCGACGGTCGTGAGGTGCCGGTTCGTCGTGGCGTCGCAGACGACGATCCCGGCCGGGCCGCGCAGGGCGGCTTCGACCGCGTCCACCCCCTCTTCGACGATGTCCAGCGGCAGTTCGGCGATCTCGCGGCGCGTCGGCCCGAGGAGGGTGCGGACCCGCGAGGACCCGACCGGCGCCAGTGGATCGCGCGCGGCGGGGCTTTCGGCCAGCGGCACGCCGTCGACCAGGTGCAGGCCGCCGAGGGTGACCCGGCCGGCGTCCGGGAAGGCGGGGACGACCAGCGCGCGGGCGGCCGGCGCCGACGCGAGGACGGCTTCGGTCTCCACGCCGACGTTGCCGCGCAGCGTCGTGTCCACGCGTTTCACCGTGAGCTCGACCGGCCCGGCGACTTCGATGGCGTGGCGGACGGCCTGCCCGGCGTGTGACGGCGAAGCGTGCCGGGTACCCAGGTTCACCACCAGCGCGTCGATCCCGTTGCCCGCACGGAGGCACGGCGCGCCCGGCTCCAGCGGCGCGTTGACGGAAACCGCGCGCAGCCCGAAGCGGGCATACAGCGCTCCGGTCGCGTTGCTGCCCGTGAGGTCGTCCCCGAGGACGAGCAGCTTCGGCATCACGACCCTCCTTTGCGCGGTTCGTGCAACTCGGCTGACCGAACTGCGCAACTATCGTGCCTCGTGATCCACCTCTCCGTCAAGCGGCGGGGGACTTTCGCGGGTCCGCACGCACGGTGAACGCGCGCATGGCAGCATCACGGCGAACGCCGTCGAGGCGGGTTTTGTGAAGGGGAGTGCAGTGCGGATCCTGTCGGTGGACCTCGGGACGTCCAACACCGTCGCCGTCCTTTCGGCGCACGGCATGCCGCCCCGGGTCGTCGAGGTGGACGGCTCGGCCAACATGCCGTCGGCGGTGTTCGCCACCGAAGAGGGCACGATCATGGTCGGCCGCGACGCCGAGCGCCGCGCCCGGCTCGACCCGACCCGCTTCGAGCCGAACCCCAAGCGCCGCATCGACGAGCAGACCCTGCTCCTCGGCACCGACGTCGTCCCGGTGACCGACGCGCTGGCCGCCATCCTGCGCCGCGTGCTCGAAGAGACGTCCCGCCAGCTCGGCGGCGAGCAGCCCGACGAGGTCCGGCTGACCCACCCCGCGCAGTGGGGCCAGACCCGCCGCAACGTCCTGATGTCCGCCGCCCGGCTGGCCGGGATGGGTCAGAACATCCTGCTGGTGCCGGAGCCGGTCGCCGCGGCGGCGCACTTCGCGTCGTTCCCCGGCAAGTCCCTCGCCCCCGGCCAGGCGCTCGCGGTCTACGACCTCGGCGCGGGCACCTTCGACGTCGCCGTCGTCGGCGCCACGCAGAACGGCTTCACCGTGCTCGCCGAGGACGGCCTGCCCGACCTCGGCGGCCTCGACGTCGACCAGGCGCTGATGGTGCACGTCGGGCGCGAGGTCTCGCACTCGGACCCGCAGCGCTGGCAGCGGCTGCTGCGCCCGGAGTCCACCGGCGACCGGCGCACCCGGCGCGCGCTGCAGGAAGACGTCAAGGCGGCCAAGGAGGCGCTGTCGCGGCACCCGCAGACCGAGGTGCCGATGCCCGAGCCGTTCAAGGACGTCCTGGTGACGCGCGGCGAGCTGGAAGGCCTGGTCCGGCCGGCGATGCTGCGCAGCGTCGAGCTGCTGTCGCGGACGCTGCGTTCGTCGGGGCTGAGCCCGGACCGGCTGGCCGGCATCTACCTGGTCGGCGGGTCGAGCCGGCTGCCGCTGGTCGGCGCCATGATCGCGGAGAAGCTCGGCGTCGTGCCGGGCAGCCTGGACCAGCCGGAAACCGCCGTCGCGCTGGGGGCGCAGCACGTCGCTCGCGACGGCCTGGGCGCGCGGACGCAGAACGTCGAAGGCGCGGTGGCCGCCGGTACTGGGCCGCACCGCCCGCAGTACGCGCCGCCCCCGCCGCCGCAGCAGTACCAGGGCTACTTCCCGCCCAGCGGGCCGCAGCCGATGCCGTCGAACTTCCCCGCGTACTCGCCCGCGGCCTCCGCAGAGAAGGCCGAGCCGAAGTCCGGTGGCAGGAAGAAGCTGCTCATCGGGATCGCGGCCGCGGTCGTCGTGGTGCTCGCCGCGGGACTGACCTTCTTCCTGACGTCGTCGTCTTCGGTGACGACCTACACCGCGGACCAGTGCAAGACGCCGGGGCAGGCGGACGGCAAGGGGCTCACCGGCTGCCTGCGCCAGCTCGCCGGGAAGATCGCCGACACCGGCGACTGCAAGCCGGGCATGGGCAACGGCCCGGCGGCGCCGGCGAAGAGCCTCGGCGTGGCTTCGACCTGCTCCGCGCCGGGTCGCGCGGGCACGCAGGTGACCTACGTCCAGGGCGACAGCGCCGACACGCTCAAGGAGTACACCGACGGCCTGCTCACCTCCGCGGGCGGCGACCGCACCGAGGCCGACTGGGGCGGCAACGGGCTCAAGGGCCACTACTCGTCCGCGGCGGGCAAGACGGCGGCGGTGCTCGTGTTCACGGTGTCGGACCGGCCGCTCGTGGGGTTCATCTACCAGCTGAACTCGAGCGAGCAGGCGGAGGCGACCACGCCGGACACCCTCGCCAACTACTTCGAGGCGAGCGTCCAGCCGGGGGAGTAGCGGTAGGTCCGGCGGCGGGCGCGAACGGACCGTTCGTGCCCGGCGGTTAGAGTGGGTCCGATGCGGATCACGGTTTTCCGGCGGCTGATGGCCGAGGAGTTCGGCCCCGGCCGGGCTCAGGTGCTGGCCAGGGACCACGTCATCAGCGGGCTCGGCGGGCGCACCGTCGACCAGGCGCTGACCGCGGGAATCCCGGCGAAAGAGATCTGGCGGGAGGTCTGCGACGCCTTCGATGTGCCCTTCGAACGTCGCTGACCTGGGTGGATACGCACGGGTCCTGACCCGGGCGGGCGAAAATCCTAGCGCAAGGGTGTGTCGCTGCTGACCTCGAACACGTGTTCGTCTATCGTGTTGTCCACATCGGGTCCAGCGATCCACAGATTGGGCGCCGCGCCTGGAATTGTCGGTCCCCGCCGCTAGCGTCGGACCGGACAGCTGAAGAACCGACACAGAGCCCCCGGAGAGCCGGGGCTTCGACCAGCGAGGTGGACTTCCATGCCTGCAGCACCCGACAAGGACAAGGCGCTCGAGCTCGCGCTCGCGCAGATCGACAAGCAGTACGGCAAGGGCTCGGTCATGCGGCTCGGCCAGGACGGCCGCGCGCCCGTCTCCGTGATCCCGACCGGCGCCATCGCCCTCGACGTCGCGCTCGGCATCGGCGGGCTGCCCCGCGGCCGCGTGATCGAGGTCTACGGCCCGGAGTCCTCCGGTAAGACGACGGTCGCCCTGCACGCGGTGGCCAACGCGCAGCGCGCCGGCGGCATCGCGGCGTTCATCGACGCGGAGCACGCGCTGGACCCGGAGTACGCCAAGAAGCTCGGCGTCGACACCGACGCGCTGCTGGTCTCCCAGCCGGACACCGGTGAGCAGGCGCTGGAGATCGCGGACATGCTGATCCGCTCCGGCGCGCTCGACATCCTGGTCATCGACTCCGTGGCCGCGCTCGTGCCGCGGGCCGAGATCGAGGGCGAGATGGGTGACTCGCACGTCGGTCTCCAGGCCCGCCTGATGAGCCAGGCGCTGCGCAAGATGACCGGTGCGATGAACAACTCCGGCACCACCGCGATCTTCATCAACCAGCTGCGCGAGAAGATCGGCGTCATGTTCGGCTCCCCGGAGACCACGACCGGTGGCAAGGCGCTGAAGTTCTACGCGTCGGTCCGGCTCGACGTGCGCCGCATCGAGACGCTCAAGGACGGCGGCGAGCCGGTCGGCAACCGCACCCGCGTCAAGGTCGTGAAGAACAAGATGGCCCCGCCCTTCAAGCAGGCCGAGTTCGACATCCTGTACGGCCACGGCGTCTCCCGCGAGGGTTCGCTGATCGACATGGGTGTCGACCAGGGGATCCTGCGCAAGTCCGGCGCCTGGTACACCTACGAGGGCGACCAGCTCGGCCAGGGCAAGGAGAACGCGCGGAAGTTCCTGCGCGACAACCCGGACATCGCCAACGAGATCGAGAAGCGCATCAAGGAGAAGCTGGGCATCGGCGCCCAGGTCGACGCCGAGGCCGTCGAAGCCGTGCCGGCGCCGGTCGACTTCTGAGGGGCGTAGGGATTGGGGCTTCGGGATGGGGTGGGGTGTGCTCGCGGAGTGCGCTCGCCGTGATCCCTACGCCGTGTCTCCCGGGGGTCGAACCCCCGGACCCCCGCCAGGGGGCAAGCCCCCTGGACCCCCGTGGTGGTTGCGTTGCGTGTTGACGCGCGGCTTTGGCTTGTGAGAACGAGGAGTGATCGAGGTGGCGAGGGCGCCGAAGATCCCGCCGGCGGAGCTGCCTCCCGAGGAGCGGTACAAGAAGGCCAAGGAGATCTGTTACGACCTCCTGGCCGTGCGTGCCCGCACTCAGGAAGAGCTCCGGCAGGCCTTGCGCCGCAAGGGGTTCGACGAGGAGACCAGCGAAACCCTGCTCGGCAAGCTCGACCGGGCGGGGCTGGTGAACGACGCGGAGTTCGCCGAGCTGTGGGTGAAGTCCCGGCACGAGACCCAGGGCCTGTCCCGCACCGCGTTGCTGGCCGAGCTGCGGCGCAAGGGCGTCGACGACGAGGTCGCCGCGCAGGCGGCGGGTGAGGTCGACCGCGAGTCCGAGGAGCAGATGGCCAGGGAACTGGTCCGCAAGCGCCTCGGCTCGCTCGGCAACGTCGACGAACAGACGGCGCTGCGGCGGCTGCTCGGCTTCCTGGCGCGCAAGGGCTACCCGCAGGGGCTGGCGTACACCGTCATCAAGGAGGAACTCCGCGAGTACGGCGCGGAGTCCACCCTCCTCGACGACGCGTTCATCGACTGACGGCTTCGGGCACGCGGACCACCGGCACCCGGCGGTCGGAGCGGTGCTTGCGGACCGCGAGCAGCAGGACCGCCAGCAGGGCCATCGCGGCGCACGTGACCCCGGCCGACAGCAGCAGGAACTCGTTCAGCTGCCCGGCCGCCAGGTACGCGCCGAGTGCCACCGCCACCAGCGCGCACACCGCCCGGTCCACAAGGGACTCCAGGGACAGCAGGGTCGCGCGGTGGCGGGAGTCCGGGATGGAGTCGTTCAGCAGCTGCTTCTGCACCGGGAAGGCGATGCCCGTCGCCACGGCGAAGACGCACAGCAGCACCACCGCCGGGAAGGGGCCGGCCCACACCAGCAAGCCGAGGCACGACGCCATCACGATCGTCAGCGTGAACACCGAGCCCACCGGGCCGATCGCGCGGCGGAGGCGGTGGGGGCGGGCCGCGCCCAGCGCTTCGAAGAGCGTCATCGCGGCCAGGACCGCGCCGTACCAGTTCACCGAGAGCGACTTCGACTCCAGGATCGGCTGGAACAGGTTCACCTGGCAGATCCGGACGAGCGTGAACATCGCGACGCCCTGCACCATCAGCAGCGCCAGCCACCGGGACGAACGCAGCGTGGACAACGCGCCGCCGACGCCGGACAGGAGCGAGGCCGTCTTGCCCGAAACGCGGCGGCCGCCGGGGATCGGTGGGAGCTTGCACGCCAAGGCCAGCGCGACGGCCGCGTTGATCGCCGTCAGCCAGTACGGGGAAGGGAGGTTCCACGTCATCAGCAGGCCGATCACCGGCCAGTACACGATCTTGCCGACCAGGCTGTACGCGCGGCCGACCCCTTCGACGCGGAGGTAGTGCTCCCCCTCGCCGTGGGCGTGGAGGTACTCGTACAGGTACGCGCTCTGCGCGCCGGACACCAGCGAACGGGCCAGTGCGATCAGGATGAAGTGCACCAGGAACCCGGTGTACGAGCCCAGGAACACCGGCACCAGGTTCGCCGCCACCAGCACGCCGGCGCCCGCCGCCAGCGAGGTGCGGTAGTCGAAGCGGTCGGCGATCAGGCCCGTCGGGATCTCCAGCAGGCAGAACACGACGTAGTAGATGCTCTGGATGCCGAAGATCTCGCCGTCGGAAAGACCGGCGAGCTTCTGGTACTGGTAGAAGATCGGCACCCACAGCAGCAGACCGAAGAAGAACTGGAACCCGTAGGTCAGCCGGACGGCGCGCTGGACGGCCGGTTTCGCGGGCAGGCGAAAGCCCAGCATGGTGAGGTCTCCCCGACGATCAAACGGAATACGGACGCAGCTGCACCAGGTGGAGGTGCTCGCCATCGGCGAGCCACTCGATGTCCACCGGCGAATCGAACGTGTAATCAGGCGAGAAGTGGCCCTGCAGCAGGCGGCCGGCGACGGCGAGCCGTTGCAGCTGCTCGTGGGCGGCCTCGTCGAGGTCCTCGGACGCGTCGCCCAGGGACACCGTGCGGCCGCCGCCCTCGACCGTCGAATACAGGTACTGCATGGGCAGGGCCGCGCCCTCGACGACGTCGGTGACCCGGGGTGACACGTTGACGTACACCGTGCGGAAGTCCGCGCGGTTCATCGGGTTCGTCGTCACCAGCACGCCGCCGAAGCGGGCCGTGACCTGCTCCTGGATCACGACACCCATGTAGCAGTCGTCGAGGGAGATCCCGGCCTGGCGGCGCAGGCGGACGCTGCGCACCGACACCAGCGACGCCCAGACCTCCTTGACGCTGGCGAAGATCCGCTCGGCGGTGGTGACGTGGTTGAGCGACTCGTAGATCCCGGCGGCCGAGAACCCGGCGAGGTCCTCGGCGTTCGACGAACTGCGCACGACGAACGAGCGCACGCCGGCCAGCTGGGACACCAGCGCGGAGTCGATCTCGCCGGCCAGCGCGCCCGGCATCCGCGCGGAGCGGATCAGCGTCTGCAGCTCGACGCACAGCGGCTCGATCTCGCGGGCGTCCAGCTCCAGGGCCATCTTCAGCTTGCCGATGGCCTGCTGGATCCGCGGTGACGACTCCAGGAACCGCCGCTGCAGCGAGAACGGCAGGGCGATGCCACGGGGCACGCGGACGCGCTCGTCGAGCAGCCGGCGGGCCGCGGCGCCCAGATCGGCGTCGAGGGGGACGTCCAGCAGCCGGGCCAGGTACGGCAGCAGGTTGTCCCGCGGCGGGCGAGGCACCTGGTAGAAGCCGAGCAGCCGCTGCGAACCGTGGGCCAAGACGTGGTGCAGTTCGCCGAGGTTGGCGGCCTTGGTGCCGTAGCGGTGCCGGTCGGTCGCGCGCAGCCGCGCGAGGTTCACGATCGGGCTGTGGTCGGCTTCCGGCCGCTCCAGCGTGACGCGCTGGGCGTACCAGCTCGGCGGCTGCGCCGCGGCCGGCTCGGGGATCTCGCGCAGGGAGAGCGCGTGGGCGTCCACCGTGTACTCGACCCACTTGCCGTCGAGGCCGCGCCGCTCGACCTCGGCGAGGGCGCCGAGCTGGACGGCGTTCGGGATCTGCCAGCCGGTGGCCAGCACGTTGGTGTGGGACAACGGCGTCGTGTGGCGGGCGTTGACGATGCCGGACAGGCGCGGGACGTCGTCGGGGACGCGGTCCATCACGATGATGTCCGTCCAGTCCAGCGTGGCCGCGCGGTATTCGGCCTCGGTGCGGAACGCCCGCAGCCGTCCGGTGGCCGTGCCCGGGTTCAGCGCCACGAACGGCGCCGTGGAGAACAGCTCGTGCGCGAAGACGCGGGGCAGTTCGTCCGCGGGGATCTCCCGGACGATCCGCTCCTGTAGCTGGTTGGCCGGCTTGAACACCAGCGGCAGCGCCGGGTCGACGTACTCCGCGACGAAGGCGTGGAACTCGCGGATCAGCGCGGCCGGCATCGTGTCGACCTCGACCGTCTCCAGGGAAAGCAGCTGCGGGTGGCGGGCGAGGATGCCGAGCAGGAACCGGCGGTCCGGGGCGTGGTAGAAGTCCTGGTTGTAGGAGTCGATTTCCGCGCGCACCCGTTTTTCCGGGACGCCGAGGATCTCTTCCCCGATATAGATCGCGTGAAAGGAATGGCGTGCGTCGTTCAGGAAGTGGATCACCGCGTTTTCGCGGTCGACCACGACCTTGACGAAGGAATAGCCGCCGAGGGTGCCGCCCAGCTGGTGGAGGGCGGACAGCGAAAGGCGTTCGCCGACGAGTGCGGCGACGTTCTCGGGGGCAGGACTGGGGGCGACCACATCGGTCAGGGACACCGGATCTCCTCGCTCGAAACAGCGAGGGGAAACGATAACAGGCCGGTAAATCACCCACCGGGGCCGCGATTGCTCCGTTCGGCGGGATTCATGACCGCCGCCACACCCGCTCGGAGCACCGTTCCAGATCGCTGGAACGGTGCTCCCGGAATGCGGACGCGCATTCCGCCGTTCGGGCGCGGCGATGACGCGGGGTGATTTCCGCTACAGCTTCGAAGCTTCCGCGGCCAGCTTCTCGATCGTGGCGGGGTCGAGCGAGGCCGTCAGCCACGAACCACCGATGCAGCCGACGTTCGGCAGCGCCAGGTACGAAGGCGCCGAAGCGACCGTGATCCCGCCCGTCGGGCAGAACTTCAACGACGGCAACGGGCCCGCGATCGACTTCAGGTACGCGACCCCGCCCGACGCCTCGGCCGGGAAGAACTTCAGCGCCGTCAGCCCGCGCTCGGCCAGCCGCATCGCCTCGGACACCGTGCTCGCGCCGGGCAGGAACGGGAGCCCGGTCTCGAAGCACGCGTCGACGACCGCGTCGGTGCAGCCGGGCGTCACGAGGAACTTCGCGCCCGCGTCGGCGGCCTGCTTCGCGTGCTCCGGCGCGGTGACCGTGCCGGCGCCGATCACGATGTCCGGCACCTCCGCGGCGACGCGCTCGATCGCGGACAGCGCCGCCGGGGTGCGCAGGGTCAGCTCGATGACCCCGATCCCGCCGGCGAGCAGGGCCCGGGCCGTGGGCACCGCGTCGGCGGCGTCGTCGAGCACCACCACGGGCATCACGGGGGACAGAGCGAGCAGGTCCTGACCGGTGGTCACTGACCGACCTCCTGGGTTGCGAAAGCGGGTGTTCCGAAGTGTTCCGGGGTCAAGCCGCCGAACACGGAAGCGCCCTGGTCAGCGGGGCCGACCGCACGGCGCAACGCGGCGAACAGCTCTCGGCCGGTGCCCGACCAGGATGCTTCGGACGGCGGTGAGTCCACAAGCTCACGGCGGGCGAGTTCTTCGTCACCGACCAGCACGTCGAGGCTGCCCGAGGAGGCGTCGAGGCGGATGACGTCTCCGTCGGCGATGCGCGCGATCGGGCCGCCCGCGGCGGCTTCCGGTGTCACCTGGATGGCGGCCGGGATCTTGCCCGACGCGCCCGACATCCGGCCGTCGGTGAGCAAGGCCACGGCGTACCCGCGGTCCATCAGCACGCCCAGCGCCGGGGTGAGGCCGTGCAGCTCCGGCATGCCGTTGGCCCGCGGGCCCTGCTGCCGGACGACCACGACGACGTCGCGGTCGAGCTCGCCGGCCTCGAACGCCGCCTTGAACGCCTCCTGGGTGGTGAACACCCGCGCCGGCGCCTGGACGACCCGGTGCTCCGGCGCCACCGCGGACACCTTGATCACCGCGCGGCCGAGGTTGCCCTCGACCATCCGCAGCCCGCCGTCCGCGGCGAACGGGCGCCACACCGGGCGCAGCACCTCTTCGTCGAGGCTGCGGGTGGGGACGTCGCGCCAGACCAGCTCGCCGTCGGACAGGATCGGCTCGGCGCGGTAGCGGTGCAGCCCGAAGCCGGCGACCGTGTGCACGTCTTCGTGCAGCAGGCCGGCGTCGAGCAGCGTGCCGACCAGGAACTGGATGCCGCCGGCGGCGTGGAAGTGGTTGATGTCGGCGCTGCCGTTCGGGTACACCCGCGCCAGCAGCGGCACGACGGCCGACAGGTCGGAGAAGTCGTCCCAGGTCAGCTGGATGCCGGCGGCCGCGGCGATCGCGACCAGGTGCATCGTGTGGTTGGTCGAGCCGCCGGTGGCGAGCAGCGCGACGACGCCGTTGACGAACGCCTTCTCGTCGAGGATCCGCGCGACCGGCGTGTACTCCTCGCCGCGCGAGAGCGCGACGGCCCGCCGTCCGGCTTCCTCGGTCAGCGCCTGGCGCAGCGCCGACCCCGGCTGGACGAAGCTGGCGCCGGGCAGGTGCAGGCCCATCACCTCGACGACCATCTGGTTGGAGTTGGCCGTGCCGTAGAACGTGCAGGTGCCGGCCGAGTGGTAGGACGCCGCTTCGGCGTCGAGGAGGTCTTCGCGGGTCGCGAGGCCCTCCGCGTACAGCTGCCGGACGCGCGCCTTCTCCTTGTTCGGCAGGCCCGAGTTCATCGGCCCGGCGGGCACCAGCACGGTGGGCAGGTGCCCGAACGACAGGGCGCCGATCAGCAGGCCGGGCACGATCTTGTCGCACACGCCCAGCAGCAGCGAGGCGTCGAACATGTCGTGGGAGAGCGCGATCGCCGTCGACATCGCGATGACCTCGCGGCTGAACAGGGACAGCTCCATACCCGCGCGGCCCTGCGTGATGCCGTCGCACATCGCGGGCACGCCGCCGGCGAACTGGGCGACGCCGCCGGCGGACCGCACGGACTTCTTCAGCCAGGCCGGGTACTCCTGCATCGGCTGGTGCGCCGACAGCATGTCGTTGTAGGACGAGACGATCGCGACGCCGGGGGCGCGCGCGGCCCGCAGCGCCTGCTTGTCGACGCCGTCCATCGCGGCGAACCCGTGGGCGAGGTTGCTGCACGCGAGACCGCGGCGGACCGGGCCCTCTTCGTGCGCGGCGGCCGTGCGGGCGAGGTAGGCGGTGCGGGTCGCGGCACTGCGCTCGGCGATGCGGGCGGTGACGTCGGCGACGACTCGGTGCGGCTTCGTGGTGGGGGCGGGGCTCATGTCCGGCTCCGGATCACTGGTGTGTGGTGGTCCGCGGGACGGCAACGCTGACGCCTCAGGGTCGTGACACTGGCCACACTACCTCGGGAAAACGCCGAATCAAAATCGATTCAGAAGATCGACCCGCGTGACCCCGATCACCTCCGGAACCGTTAGTGTGCTAGTTGTCACACTGCACGACGCGCGGCAAAGCCGTAGCCGGTTCCCTGCCAGCCCCACCACACGGGAGGCATGATGTCCACCTCCGAGATCGCCGAGCTGCGGCGAACCATCGGCCAGCTCCGGCAGTGCGTCGGCGCACTGCGCTCTCGTTACGGCGACGCTTCGGCCGTGCGCCGGCTCGCCAACGACGTGGAGCGCCTCGACATCGACACCGCGGACCTCGACGGCACGCCCCTGGCCGTGCCCGCGCAGGCGAAGCCCGCCGAGCGCGTCCCGGTACCCGACACCCCCTACGACCCGGCGCTCTGGCACGGCGCCGATGACGAAGGCGTCGGCGGCTACAAGCGCGACCAGCGGTGAGCGCTCCGGCTGACAACGGCGTCGGCACCGGCGTCCGGGCCCCCAAGCGGGCCCGGATCGCCGAGCGCACCCTCCGCACGGATCGGTGGTGGCTCCAGCCGCTGCTGACCGTGCTCGGACTGTCGGCGTTCATCATCTACGCGACGGTCCGCTCGTTCGTGCGCACCGCGTACTGGGTGCCCGACTACCACTACCTGACGCCGTTCTACTCGCCCTGCCTGTCCACTTCCTGCGTCGAGGGCTCGAGCCACTTCGGCCACTGGTTCGGCGACCTGCCCGGCTGGATCCCGCTCGGCTTCGTCGTGCTGCCGTTCCTGCTCGGGTTCCGCCTGACCTGCTACTACTACCGCAAGGCCTACTACCGGGCGGTGTGGTTCTCCCCGCCCGCCTGCGCCGTCGCGGAACCGCACGCCAAGTACACCGGCGAGACGCGGCTGCCGCTGATCATCCAGAACGTCCACCGCTACTTCTTCTACGTGGCGCTGATCGTCTCGCTGATCAACACCTACGACGCCATCACGGCGTTCCACGGCAAGACCGGCGGCTTCGGCTTCGGGCTGGGCAACATCATCCTGCTCGGCAACGTGGTCCTGCTCTGGGCGTACACGCTTTCCTGCCACTCGTGCCGGCACGTAACCGGCGGCAGGCTGAAGCACTTCTCCAAGCACCCGGTGCGCTACTGGATCTGGACCAAGGTCTCGAAGCTCAACACCCGCCACATGGCGCTGGCCTGGACGACGCTCGGCACGCTGGTGCTGACCGACTTCTACGTCATGCTCGTCGCCAGCGGCGCGATCTCGGACCTCAGATTCGTCAACTAGCGCACCTTTCTTCCCGACAGCGACGTCCCCAGTTCCGAGGTGGAATTTCTCTATGACCGAGGTCGAACGCCACAGCTACGACGTGGTGGTGATCGGGGCCGGTGGCGCCGGTCTGCGAGCGGTGATCGAGGCGCGCGAACGCGGTTTCCGCGTCGCCGTCGTGTGCAAGTCCCTGTTCGGCAAGGCGCACACGGTGATGGCCGAGGGCGGGTGCGCGGCCTCGATGGGCAACGCGAACTCGAACGACAACTGGCAGGTCCACTTCCGCGACACCATGCGCGGCGGGAAGTTCCTCAACAACTGGCGGATGGCCGAGCTGCACGCCAAGGAGGCGCCGGACCGCGTCTGGGAGCTGGAAACCTACGGCGCCCTGTTCGACCGCACCGCGGACGGGCGGATCAGCCAGCGCAACTTCGGCGGGCACACCTACCCGCGGCTGGCGCACGTCGGTGACCGCACCGGCCTGGAGCTGATCCGCACGATGCAGCAGAAGATCGTTTCGCTGCAGCAGGAGGACTTCGCCGAGACCGGCGACTACGAGGCCAAGATCAAGGTCTTCGCCGAGTGCACGGTCACCGAGCTGCTCACCACCGACG
Source organism: Amycolatopsis sp. SID8362 (assembly GCF_010550475.1). NCBI lineage: Bacteria > Bacillati > Actinomycetota > Actinomycetes > Pseudonocardiales > Pseudonocardiaceae > Amycolatopsis > Amycolatopsis sp. SID8362. Next base: position 11,372 of record NZ_JAAGNB010001010.1, on the reverse strand, counting down.
GCAAGATCGCCGGCGCGTTCGGCTACTGGCGCGAGAGCGGCCGCTTCATCCTCTTCGAGGCGCCCGCGGTCGTGCTCGCCACCGGTGGCATCGGCAAGTCGTTCAAGGTGACGTCGAACTCGTGGGAGTACACCGGCGACGGCCACGCGCTGGCCCTGCGCGCGGGCGCGAAGCTGATCAACATGGAGTTCGTCCAGTTCCACCCGACCGGGATGGTCTGGCCGCCGAGCGTCAAGGGCATCCTCGTCACCGAGGGCGTGCGCGGTGACGGCGGCGTGCTCAAGAACTCCGACGGCAAGCGGTTCATGTTCGAGTACGTGCCCGACGTCTTCAAGGGCCAGTACGCGGAGAGCGAAGACGAAGCCGACCGCTGGTACACCGACCAGGAGAACAACCGCCGCACCCCGGACCTGCTGCCCCGCGACGAGGTCGCGCGCGCGATCAACTCCGAGGTCAAGGAGAACCGCGGGTCCCCGCACGGCGGCGTCTTCCTCGACATCGCGAGCCGGCTGCCGGCCGAGGAGATCAAGAAGCGGCTGCCGTCGATGTACCACCAGTTCAAGGAACTCGCGGACGTCGACATCACGGCCGAGCCGATGGAGGTCGGGCCGACCTGCCACTACGTCATGGGCGGCATCGAGGTCGACCCGGACACGGCCGGGGCGAGCGTGCCCGGCCTGTTCGCGGCGGGCGAGTGCTCGGGCGGCATGCACGGCTCCAACCGGCTCGGCGGCAACTCGCTGTCGGACCTGCTGGTGTTCGGCCGCCGCGCCGGGCTCGGCGCCGCCGAGTACGTGGCCGGCCTCGGTGACCGGCCCGCCGTCGAACAGTCCGATGTGGACGCCGCGGCGAAGATGGCGCTCGCGCCGTTCGACCCGCCCGCGGGGGCCTCGGCCGAGAACCCGTACACCCTGCACACCGAACTGCAGCAGTCGATGAACGACCTCGTCGGCATCATCCGCAAGGCCGGCGAGATCGAGCAGGCGCTGGTGAAGCTGTCCGAGCTGCGGGAGCGGATCCTCCGCGTCACCGTGGAGGGCCACCGGCAGTTCAACCCCGGCTGGCACCTCGCGATCGACCTGCGCAACATGCTGATGGTCAGCGAATGCGTCGCGAAGGCCGCGTTGACGCGGACCGAAAGCCGCGGCGGGCACACGCGCGACGACTTCCCGGGCATGGACGCCGAATGGCGGAACAAGCTGCTGGTGTGCTCGGCGTCGGCGGGCGACAACCCGGTCGTCCCGGACATCGGCGTCGAGGTGAAGGAGCAGGTGCCGCTGCGGCAGGACCTGCTGGAGCTGTTCGAATTCGGCGAACTCGGGAAGTACTACACCGACGGCGAGCTCGAGGCACACCCCGGGAGCAAGGCATGAGCTACAAGGCGAGTTTCCGGGTTTGGCGCGGCGATGACACGGGCGGCGAGCTGCAGGACTTCACGGTGGAGGTGAACGAGGGCGAGGTCGTCCTCGACATCATCCACCGGCTGCAGGCCACCCAGGCGTCGGACCTCGCCGTGCGCTGGAACTGCAAGGCGGGCAAGTGCGGCTCGTGCTCGGCGGAGATCAACGGCCGCCCGCGCCTGCTGTGCATGACGCGGATGTCGACGTTCACCGAGGAAGAGGTGATCACGGTGACGCCGATGCGGACGTTCCCGGTGATCCGCGACCTCGTCACCGACGTGTCGTTCAACTACACGAAGGCGCGCGAGATCCCGTCGTTCACGCCGCCCGCGGACCTCAAGCCCGGCGAGTACCGGATGCAGCAGGTGGACGTCGAGCGCTCGCAGGAGTTCCGGAAGTGCATCGAGTGCTTCCTGTGCCAGAACACCTGCCACGTCGTGCGCGACCACGAGGAGAACAAGGAGTCCTTCGCCGGGCCGCGGTACCTGATGCGCATCGCCGAGCTGGAGATGCACCCGCTCGACGTCGCGGACCGGCGGGACGCGGCGCAGGACGAGCACGGCCTCGGCTACTGCAACATCACCAAGTGCTGCAGCGAGGTGTGCCCGGAGGGCATCCACATCACCGACAACGCGCTCATCCCGATGAAGGAGCGCGTCGCGGACCGCAAGTACGACCCGATCGTCTGGCTGGGCAACAAGCTGTTCCGCCGCGACAAATGAGGTGACCCGCCTGGCATGGTGGGGGTATGGAGATCGCGTTCCTGCCCCCGTCCGGCTTGGCTTCGGCCGGGCGGATCGCCGACCTGGTCAACCTCGTCTACGCCGAGTCGGAGAAGGGGCTTTGGCGGGAGAGCACCGATCGGACGTCCGCTGACGAGGTCGGCGCGTTCGTGCGGGCCGGGGAGATCGCCGTCGCTTCGGTGGACGGTGCTCTCGCCGGCTCGGTCCGCGTGCAGCGGCTCGACGAGGCGACCGGCGAGTTCGGCATGCTCGCCGCCGATCCCGCCCGGCGCGGGGCCGGGATCGGGCGTGAGCTGGTGCGTTTCGCCGAGCGGACGTGCCGGGACGCCGGCTGCCGCGAGATGCAGCTCGAACTGCTCGTGCCGCGGGAGTGGACGCACCCGTCGAAGCAGTTCCTCGCCGAGTGGTACGCCCGGCTCGGCTACCGCGTGACGCACCGCGCCGACCTCGCCGTGGACTACCCGCACCTCGCGCCCGCGCTCGCGACGCCGTGCGATTTCCTGATCTACCGCAAGGATCTCGCGTGACGCTGCTCGCCGGGGCGCTCGTCTTCGACCCCGAAACCGGCGACACCGAGCGCGCCGACGTCCGGCTGGACGGCGCCCGGATCGCCGAGGTCGGCCCGGGCCTCGACGGCGACGGGCGCGTCGACTGCTCGGGCGGGCTGCTGCTCCCCGGGCTCATCGACTGCCACGTGCACGTCGCCTTCCCGCGGCCCGAGCCGCTGCCGCGCAGCGCCCGGATCCTCGAAGCGGTGCCGGTGCTGCGGGGGTTGCTGGCCCGCGGGATCACCACCGTGCGGGACGCCTGGGGCGCCGACGCCGGGGTCAAGCACGCGCTGCGCGAAGGCTGGATCGACGGGCCCGATCTGCTCGTCAGCCTCCGCCAGCTGTCGCCGACCGGAGGGCTCGGCGACAGCTGGGACCCGCCCGCGGGCAGCGTCGACCACTACGGTGACCCGTCGCTGCCGGACCCGCTGTTCGACGGGCCCGACGCGGCGCGGGCGGCCGTCCGCCGGATGGTGCGCGCCGGCGCCGACTGGATCAAGGTCGGTGCGAGCGGCGCCCTGCGGGCCGTGCGCGAGGGCACGGACGTCCGGCCGACCGACGAGGAACTCGCCGCCCTGGTCGACGAAGCCCGCCGTGCCGGCCGGGACGTCCTGGCCCACGCCCACACCGCCGCGGCCGTCGTCTCGGCGGCCCGCGCCGGTGCCCGCAGCATCGAGCACGGCACGTTCCTCGACGACGACGCCGTGGCCGCGCTGGCGAACGCCTGGTACGTCCCGACGCTCTCGCCGATCAGTGACAGCGAGTTCGCCGAGACGCACCGCCGTTCGGTCCGCCTCGCGGCTGAAGCGGGCGTCCCGATCGCCGCCGGCTCGGACCTGGCCCCGCGTCCCCATGTCGACTTGACGACCGAGCTGCGCCTGCTGGCCGCCGTGCTCGGCGACGCGGCCGCCCTGAAGGCAGCCACCTCGGAGGCGGCCCGCCTGCTGCGCCTGGAGCACGACCGGGGCCGGCTCGCGGCGGGGTTGCGTGCCGACGTCGTGCTGCTCGACGGGACGGACCTGGATGTGACCGACCTGCCCGCCCGGATCCGAGCCGTTTGGCACGACGGGAAACGGGTTGCCTGGGGGTGATGGCCGGGGAGGGGGCGATCGGGGCGGCGCGTGACCGGAGGGGCTTGGCGTGGGGCGGGCCTTCGGGTTCGGGGTGGCCGCCGGATGACTGATCCCCCAACCGGTCCGCCGCCCGGGGCCGGACACCTGCCCGGGTGGACGGCGAGTCCTCGAAGCCCGGCCTGCTCGTCCACGGGATCCGGTCCGCGGCGGCTGGTCGATGTCGAGCAGCCGGCGACGGTCCTCGTCGGCGGCGCCACCCGCGAGCCGTGTCCCCCTGGCTCGCCGGGCGGAAGCGCTCGTTCAGTTCGCCATGGCGTCGAACTCCTCGGCCAGCCGGACCAGGAACGCCCGGGACTCGTGTTCCGACAGGGCCACCTGTTCCAGCCGCGTGCGGAAGATGTAGAAGGCTTCGACCGCCACGCGTTCGTCGATGAACAGCCCGGCCGCGAAGGTCTCTTCGTAGGCCACCGGCGGGTGTTCGGCGAACTCGAGGATCGTGAACCGGCTGCCTGCCAGGTGGTACGGCGGCGCGGAGGCGGGGACGACGCGGATGGTGCAGTGCGGGAGGTTGGTGGCCAGCACCAGGTATTGCAGCTGTTCGTGCATCAGCGCCGGGTCGCGCAGGACCGACCGCAGGGTGTGCTCGTAGACGAAGTAGAGGCATTGCGGCGGGTTGCGCCGCTGGAGCAGCTGCTGCCGGTCGATCCGCGCCTGGACGAGTGCCTTCAGCCGGTCCGTCGTGTACCGGCCGGACAGCTCGTAGACGGAGCGCACGTAGTCCTCGGTCTGGAGCATGCCCGGCAGGGCCAGCGGGCTGTTCGAGATCACCGCGGTCGCCAGGTTTTCCTGGATGATCAGCGACTTCATCGGGTCGACGAACTTGTCGAAGTACGGCCGCACCCAGTACAGCTCGCTCGGTGGGCGGGTCAGGTGCAGCAGCCGGTCGCGTTCGGCGGCGTCGGTTCCGCAGTGCGCGAGGTAGATCGCCGCGTCGATCGGCGAGATCCGGCGGCCGTTCTCCCAGCCGGACACCTTCGACGCCGACCAGTGGGCGCGCCGGGCGACCTCGCGCAGCGACATTTGTCTCGCTTCGCGCTGGTTTTTCAGCTCGACACCCATCTCCCGGGTGCGCACCGTGCTCTTTTCGGTCATGCCCCGCACGTTAAAGGCAAGCACCGACAAAACGGCTCCTGCCACGCGGCGGTTCACCGGAAGGGATGTTGCTGTTCTGCCTGTGTGACAACGGGTTTCGCTCGCGAAGCGCTGCGAAGCAGCTTCGCACAATGAAGCGTGCTTCGCACCTTCGCCGCGTAGTGCGGCATTCCCGTGGCCATTCCGGGAATCGATCCGGGACGCTGGTTTCGCACAGTTCCGCGTGACCCGCCGCATCGTACGGCGGCGCGCGGTGGTTGACTTTCCGCATGGCCGAACCGAAACCGCGGGACCTGGCCGCGCTGCTGCTGGTACTAACCGTCGTCACCGGCGTGGTCGACGCCGTCAGCTTCCTCGGGCTCGGGCGGGTCTTCGTGGCCAACATGACCGGGAACGTCGTCTTCCTCGGGTTCGCCGCGGCGGGGGAGGGCACGCTGTCCGTGCTCGCCTCGCTGACGGCCGTGCTGGCGTTCCTGGCCGGCGCCCTCGCCGGCGGGCGGCTGGCCAGAGCCGGGGACGACCACGACACCCTCCGCCGGGCGACGGCGGTCCAGGCGGGGCTGATCGCGGTGGCCGTCGTGCTGTCCGCGACGTCGGGCAGCGGCACGCGGGTGGGCGCCGAACTGCTGATCGTCGTGCTCGGGCTGGCGATGGGGCTGCAGAACGCGGCGGTCCGCCGGATCGGCGCACCCGACCTGACGACGACGGTGCTGACGATGACCCTGACCGGCTTCGCGGCCGACTCGAAGGCCGCGGGCGGGACGGGATCGCACCCGCTGCGGAAGGTGGCCGCGGTGGGGGCGATGCTCGGGGGCGCGTTGGCCGGTGGGGTGTTGCAGTTGCACGTCGCCATGTGGGCGGCGCTGACGCTGGCGTTGGTGCTCGTGCTGGCTGTGGCGGCGGTGCTGGCCGTCAGCCGAGGGCGCGGCCCCCGTCGACCAGCAGGCGCTGGCCCGTGATGAAGCCCGCGTCCTTCGACGCGAAGAAGCTCACCGCGGCCGCCACGTCCTCGGGCGTTCCCAACCGGCCCGCCGGGACCCCGGCCAGGTAAGCCGTGCGCTCGGCTTCCGGGACGTCCGCGTGGCGCTCCACCGGGATGAAGCCCGGGGCCACCGAGTTGACCGTGATGCCGTCCGGGGCCAGTTCGCGGGCCCACGCGCGGGCCAGTCCGACCTGGGCCGCCTTGGCCGTCGCGTACGCCGAGCGGCCGGGTGGCGGGCGGTCCGCCACCTCCGAATCGACGTGGACGATCCGGCCGTAGCCGCGGGCGCGCATGCCGGGGAGCACCGCGTGGCCCAGCAGCACCGGCGAGCGCACGAAGAAGTCCAGGTGCTTCAGGTGCTCCGGCCAGTCCACATCGGACAGGAGGAGGTCCGGCTGCGGGCCCGTCGCGTTGACGACCAGGACGCTGATCGGGCCCAGCAGCGCCGTCACCGCGTCGACCAGCTCGCCGACCGCGCGCCGGTCGGTCACGTCGGCGGCGAAGGCCGCGGCCCGGCCGCCCTCGGCGAGGACGGCTTCCGCGGCGGCCTTGAGGTCGGGATCGTCGTGCAGGCCGTTCAGCGCCATGGCGAAGCCGTCGCGGGCCAGCCGCCGGGCGATCGTGCGGCCCAGGCCTCGGGAACTTCCGGTCACCAGTGCGACACCCATGGGCACCGACGCTACGGAACCCGGCGGATCACGACAACCCCGCTCGATCGGCTGAACCCGAGCCGATGACCACAAGATCGACTCGGCTCTCGTGGCGGACCCGTGAAAAAGCGGGTGGGTGCCCTGTCGGACACCCACCCGCTCTCCGTGATCCGGGTCAGGCCGAGTTGTTGCCGGTGGCGTAGTCGGTCGTCGCCGTCACTGCCGCCGGCGGGCCCTCCAGCGGCTTCGCGCCGCGGGGGGCCTTCTTCCGCCGCGACAGCTTGCGCTCCAGCCACGAGGCGAACCACGACAGGAGCAGGTTGAGCGTGATGAAGATGATCGCGATGACGATCAGCGTCGGGATCGTGTTGTTGAAGTTGCCGGTGATCGGGCCGGAGCCGCGGATCAGCTCGTCGTAGCCGATGGTCAGCTGACCGGCGAGTGCGGTGTCCTTCAGGATGACCACCAGCTGGCTCACCAGCGCCGGCAGCATCAGCGTGATGGCCTGCGGGAGCAGGACGTTGATCATCGTCTGGGTCTTGCGCAGGCCCAGCGCCGAAGCGGCCTCGGTCTGTCCCTTCGGGAGCGACAGGATGCCCGCGCGGAACACCTCCGCCATCACCGAGCCGTTGTAGAGCACCAGGCCCGTGACCGCGGCGAACAGCGGGCGGGTGTCCGCCTCGATCGGCGTGTAGTAGGCGTACAGCGCCGCCCCGAACACCATCAGCAGCAGCACCGGGATGGCCCGGAAGAACTCGACCACGGCGCCGACCGGGATCCGCACCCACTTGTGCTGCGACAGCCGGCCGATACCCAGCAGGGCCCCGATCGGCAGCGCGATCACGATCGACAGCGCGGCCGCTTCGAGCGTCTTCAGCAGGCCGGGAAGCAGGAACTGCGTCCAGGTCGAGCCCTCGATGAACGGCTTCCAGAGCGCGCCGGCCCACTGGCCCTTCTCGTCGAAGCCGGTGTAGACGAACCACGCCACCAGCGCCAGCACCAGCAGGAACAGGACGGTGTAGATCCAGTTGCGGGCCTTGGCCTTCGGGCCCGGGGCGTCGTAGAGGACGGACTGCGTGCTCATCGCTTGACCTCGGCTTTCTTGGCGACCCAGCCGAGCAGCAGGCCGAGTGGCAGGACCAGCGCGACGAACACCAGCGCGAACAGGATGAAGACCAGGAAGAGCGAGTCGGACTCGTTCTCCACCATCGTCGACATCAGCAGCGACGCCTCGGCGACGCCGATCACCGACGCCACCGTGGTGTTCTTCAGCAACGCGATCAGGACGTTGGCCAGCGGCGCGATCACCGAGCGGAACGCCTGGGGCAGCACGATCAGCCGCAGCACCTGCAGGAAGTTGAGCCCCAGAGCCCGCGCCGCCTCCGCCTGGCCGACCGGGACGGTGTTGATGCCCGAGCGCAGCGACTCGCACACGAACGTCGAGGTGTAGACGACGAAGCCCAGCACGGCCAGCCGGAACGCGTTGTCGGCCAGCGACGTCGGCGAGTTGGCGGCGGCCAAGTTGATGCCGAGCGTCGACGACAGGCCCAGCGACGTGAAGATGATGATCACGGTCAGAGGGGTGTTCCGGAAGACGTTGACGTACGCCGTCGCGAAGCCGCGCATGATCGGCACGGGGCTGACCCGCATCGCGACGAGGACGGTGCCCCAGATCAGCGACCCGATCGCCGAGAAGAACGTCAGCTGGATCGTCGTCCAGAACGCGCCGACGAGGTCGTAGTCGGGGTTATCGAGAAATTCGAACACGGGATGTCCAACCTGGCCTCGGAATGGGAACGGTGCGCCGCGAGCACGGCGCACCGTTCGTCTTCACAAACCGGATATCAGGGAGCGATCGCCGGCGCGGCCGGGATCTTGTAGCCCGACGGGCCGACGTTGGTCTCCAGCGACTTCGCCCAGGAGCCGTCCTGCTCCATCTGCTGGATGGCCTTGTTGATCGCGGCCTTGCCGTCCGCGTCGTCCTTCTTCAGGCCGACGCCGTAGTTCTCGTCCGTGAAGCCCTTGCCGACCAGCTTGAGCTTGCCCGGCTGCTGGGCGGCGTAGCCGGCGAGGATGACGTCGTCGGTGGTCATCGCGTCCACCGTGCCGTTGAGGAGCGCGGTCACGCAGTCGGTGTACTTGCCCACCTCCTGCAGCTGCACCTCCTTGGCGTACTTCGTCTTGACGTTCTGCGCCGGGGTCGAGCCCTTGACCGAGCAGAGCTTCTTGTTGCCGGTCAGCGACTCGGGGCCGGTGATGTCGGTGTTGTCCTGGCGGACCAGCAGGTCCTGGTGCGCGACGAAGTACGGGCCGCCGAAGGAGACGTCGTTCTTGCGCTTGTCGGTGATCGAGTAGGTGGCGACGATGAAGTCGACCTCACCCTTCTTGATCAGGTCCTCGCGCTGCGCCGACTGCGCTTCCTTCCAGGTGATCCCCGACTCTTCGACGCCGAGCTGCTTCGCGATGTACTTCGCGACGTCGACGTCGAAGCCGGCGTAGGTGCCGTCCGGCTTCTTCAGGCCGAGGCCCGGCTGGTCGAACTTGATGCCGATGACCAGCTTCTTGTTGTCCTTGGCCCGCTGGACCAGGTTCTTGTCGCCGCTCGCGCCGCTGCCGGACCCGCCGCCGCAGGCCGTCAGGGCCAGCCCGGCGGCCATCACGACCGCGCCGACCTGCAGAACTCGGTTCAACCGCATCGTCTCTGGTGTTCCTTCCGAATCTCGCCCGGCCGCGCGGCCGGGAAAAAAGTGCTCAGTGGGTCAGGATCTTGCCGAGGAAGTCCTTCGCGCGCTCGCTCTTGGGCGCGGTGAAGAACTCTTCGGGCGTCGTGTCCTCGACGATTTCACCGTCGGCCATGAAGATCACCCGATCGGCTGCCCTCCGGGCGAAGCCCATCTCGTGGGTGACGACGAGCATCGTCATGCCGTCCTTGGCCAGGCCGGTCATGACGTCGAGGACCTCCTGGACCATCTCGGGGTCCAGCGCCGAGGTCGGCTCGTCGAACAGCATGACCTTGGGCCGCATCGCCAGGGCCCGCGCGATGGCGACGCGCTGCTGCTGGCCGCCGGAGAGCTGCGCGGGGTACTTGTCGGCCTGGTTGGCGATGCCGACGCGCTCCAGCAGCTCCATCGCCGTCTTGCGGGCTTCGGCCTGCGAGGTCTTGCGGACCTTCATCGGCGCGAGCATGACGTTCTCGACGATGGTCTTGTGCGCGAACAGGTTGAACGACTGGAACACCATGCCGACGTCGGCGCGCAGGGCCGCGAGCGCCTTGCCCTCGGCGGGCAGCGGGACGCCGTCCACGGCGATCTCGCCCGTGTTGATCGGCTCGAGCCGGTTGATCGCCCGGCAGAGGGTCGACTTGCCCGACCCCGAGGGGCCCAGCACCACGACGACCTGGCCGCGGGGCACCTCGAGCGTGATCTCCCTGAGCACGTGCAGGTCGCCGAAGTACTTGTTCACGGCGGACGCCTTGATCATCGGCGCCGCCACCTCCGCGGTCATCTGGCCTCCAGGATCGTTCGGATGCGGCGTGGGTCACCACGCGATGGCGAGAACCTACCGCCGTGCTCGCGGCTCGCAAGACGGCTTGACCCATTCTTAGGGTTTCAAGTGGGTATCGATGTCCGATTCGGCGCCTGGTCCGGCGAGGTCCTAGAGTTCGTCCCTACCGGCCGGTGAAGCAGGTCACCATGGGAGGCGACGGCGTGCGGGTGCTGCTGGTGGAGGACGACGACCGGGTCGCAGGCGCGCTGATCCCGGCGCTGGTCCGCCGCGGCCTGGCGATCGCCCGGCTGGCCACCGGCGCGGGTGTGCTCGAGCGGGTGAACGAAGTCGACGTCATCCTGCTCGACCTCGGCCTGCCGGACATCGACGGCGTCACGCTGTGCCACCAGATCCGCGCGGTCAGCGACGTCGCGATCATCGTCGTGTCGGCGCGCGGCGAGGTCGACGACCGGATCAAGGGCCTGCGCGCGGGCGCCGACGACTACCTGGTCAAGCCCTACGACGTCGAAGAGCTGCTCGCCAGGGTCGAGGCGGTGCGGCGCCGCCGCGGCGAGCACACGACGGCCGAGCCGGTGGTGATCCGGGTCGGGGACGTCAGCGTCGACCTGTCCCGGCACGAGGTGCTGGTCGACGGGCGCGCGGTCGCGTTGTCCCGCAAGGAGTTCCAGGTGCTCGCGCTGGTCGCGGGCGCGCGCGGCGCGGTCTGCTCGCGCGAGCAGGTGCTCACCGAGGTGTGGGGCCACCGCGGTCCCGCGGAGAGCCGCTCGCTGGACGTCCACGTCGCCACGCTGCGGACGAAGCTGGGCCGCCCGGCGCTGATCGAGACGGTCCGCGGGGTCGGCTACCGGCTCGGCGGCCAGGTCGCCCGGAGCTGACGGGGTGCGCGTCCGGCTGCAGGGCATCGTGCTGACGCTCGTCGCGCTGCTGGTGTTCGGCCTCGGCATCCCGCTGGCCATCACCATCGCCGCCGGCGCGCAGCAGGACCTCTTCCTCGACCGGCTGACCGACACCGCGCGGTTCGCGTCGCTGGCGCAGCGCCCGCTGCTGGACAACAAGCCGACCCTGCTCGACCCCGACCTGCGCCGCTACACCGAGGTCTACGGCGTCCAGGTGGTGGTGTTCGACCAGGACGGCAAGGCGGTGGCCAGCGCGCTGGGCCCGAACGCCGCGCGGCTCGACGTGCACGCCGAACGGATCAGCGACCCGGTCCACGAGGCGCTGGCCGGCCGCCGCTCCCAGCCCGGCGGCGTGCTGATGCCGTGGGACGACACGCCGCTGGTGCTGGCCGAGCCGGTGCTCGCCGACGGCGAGGTGCGC
>NZ_JAAGNB010000969.1:0-21536 GCF_010550475.1 Amycolatopsis sp. SID8362 | reverse complement strand
GCTCGCCGACCACCTCGGCGACCACGGCTACCAGGAGCGCGGCCTGCCCGGCCTGCGCGAGCGGATCGCCCGCCGCTACACCGAACGCGGGCTGCCGACGACCCCCGCGCAGGTCATGGTCACCAACGGCGCGCACCACGCGTTCGTGCTGGTCCTGCGCATGCTCGCCGGCCCCGGCGACCGGGTACTGGTCGAGCAGCCGACGTACCCGAACGCCCTGGAGGCGATCCGCGCGGCGCACGCGATCCCGGTGCCGATCGCGCTCGACCCCAGCGGCGAGCGCGGCTGGGACATCGCCGGCGTCGACGCGGCGCTGCGGCAGGCGTCACCGCGGTTCGCCTACCTCGTCGTGGACTTCCAGAACCCGACCGGCCTGCGCCTGGACACCGGCGGCCGCGAACGGCTCGGCGCGGTGCTGAGCCGCGCGCGGACGCCGGTCGTCGTGGACGAGACGCTCGTCGAGCTGGACCTCGAAGGCGACCCGCTGGCCGGGCCGCCGCCGCTGGCCGCGTTCGCCGGCGACCTGGCGATCTGCGTGGGCTCGGCGTCGAAGACGCACTGGGGCGGGTTGCGGCTCGGCTGGATCCGCGCGTCGGAGGACCTGCTCGGCAGGCTGGTTTCCGCGCGCTACGCGGTCGACCTGGGGTCGCCGGTGTTCGAGCAGCTCGTGCTGACCGAGCTGCTCGACGACGAGAGCGCGCTGACCCGCCGCCGCGAGGAACTGCGCGGCTACCGCGACGCGCTGGCCGGCGCGGTGCGCGAGCACCTCCCGGACTGGACGTTCGCGCTGCCGGAGGGTGGCTTGTCGCTGTGGTGCCGGATGCCGGAACCGGTTAGCTCGCGTCTCGCGGTCGCGGCGGCGAGCCACGGCGTCCAGGTGGCGCCCGGCTCGCGCTTCGGTGTCCACGGTGGACTGGAGCGCTGGATCCGGCTGCCGTTTTCGCTGCCGCCGGAAACGATGGAGCAGGCCGTCCGCCGCCTGCGCACGGCCGAAGCGTCGGTGCGCGGCACGCCGGAATCGCTGGCCGCGCCGATCGCCTGAAACGACGAACCGGTGCGCTGGATGCGAGCCTGCTCCCAGGGATGGGCGGCGTTCGGGTGCATCCAGCGCACCGGTCCGGCGGTTTCACACCCCCGCTCGCGGACGTGACCCCGCTCGCGGGTAACCGCTGGCTTCCCGGCACAGCCCCTCGACGTGCCGGGAAGCCCGCGGCTCAGACGTGCTCTCGGTACTGCGAGTCCTCGCTCGGCGCGGTGAGCAAGGGCTCCCGGAGCGCGTCCGGTGTGGGTCCCGGCGCCGCGGGGGCAGCGCGGCGCCGGGACCGGGATCCGACCCGGCCGGGCGCGGTCGGCCGGTCGGAAAGACTGTGGTTTCGCATGGTGGTGCGCCCCTGGGGTACGAGACGTGAAAGAGTCACGGATTGCGTACTGGAGCTGGGGATTCGTCACGCGATGACGGCGTCGACGTGCGTCGAGTTGATCTTGGTTTGGACGCAGGTGTCCCCGGCTGCCCGGTGCGGGGTCAGTCGGGGGAGGTGGTGGGCAGGGCGGCTTCCCTGCCGGCGCCGTCGACGTCGTGGTCGCGGCTGGTGCCGATGAGCTTCAGCTGGGTGGTGGTGACGTCGTCGGTGTGGACGGCGAACGCGTGGCGCGCCCCACCGGGACCGTCGTGGCCGGGAGTGGCGGTGGGAGCCGGCGCGCTCGGGGCGGTGGTGCCGCCGGGCAGGCCGGGCGTGGTGTCGCCGCCACCATCACGGGCGTGCACGCCGGAGTCGCGCGGCAGCTCCTGCTTGACCTGCTGCGGCACCTCGTGCCGGACCACGACGAACCGCGCGGCGCCGCGGGCGGCGCTCTGCGGAGCGGCCTCGACGGGCGCGGTCACGACGGCGGCTGGTGCTTCGGCGGGCACCGTCGCGACGAGGGTGGTGGCCGACGGGACGGTGACGGTCACGCCGCCGGAGTTCGAACCGCCGTTGAAGATCGGGCCGAGGACGTCGTCGAGCGGCAGCAGGACGGGCGCGCCGGGGTTGTTCGCGGGCGGCTGGGTGAGCGGCGCGAGGACGGTGTGGGACAGCGTGTCCGTGACGACGCCGACCGTGCTCGTGACCGTGGTGAGGGTGCCGCCGACCACGTTCAGGACGCCACCGACCAGGCCGCCGAGGAGGCCGGTCTGAGAGGTGGTCTGGGTGTCCGTGTTGAGGACGCCGCCGACCAAGCCGCTGAGGAGGCCGGTCTGGGGCTGGGTTGTCTGGGTGTTCGCCGCGGGCTGCTCGGCGGTGGTGGTGCCTTGGGCCGGCTGGGTCTTCGCGGCGGGCACGGTCTCGACCGGCGTGGTGTCGGTGGCTGCAGCCTCGCCCGGAGTGGTGTCGGCGGCGGTGCTGTTGACCGGCTTGGTCTCGGTCGGCGTGGACTCGGTGGCCGGAGTCCCGGCGGTCGTGGCGTCGCTCGCCGTGGTGTCGGCGGCGGCGGTGTCGGCGGGCTGTGTCTTGCCTGCCGCGGTCTCGCTCAGCGTGGTGTCGGTGGCCGGAGTCCCGGCTGCCGTGATGTCGCTCAGCGGGCCGTCGGCGGCGGTGCCGTCCGCCTGCGTGGTCCCGGCCGGATCAGTCGCCGCGGTTTCGCCGGGCTGCTGCGCGCACGCGACGGCGCCGGTTTCCCGGTGGCTCTTGCGGTGGTGCTTGGCGTGCGAGAAGGGCTTCGCGGCGTGGTCCACAGTGGAGGCCACGGGCGCCTGCGGGCAGGCCGCCTGCTCGACCGCGCCGGCGGTGCTCCCGGAAAGGGCCGCGGTGAGCAGCCACCCGGCGAGCGTCAGGCCGCCGGCGACGAGGATCTTGGCGGCAGGCCGCTGCAACGCGCCCGCCCACGGCCGCGGCGCCCGCCCGCGCGCGCGAAAGTGGCCGGCGACGGCGCCCTCAACGGTTTCCCGGCGATCTTCACCCGCGGTGAACACAGGCCGGCGCGGGGCGCTGCGGCGCGAATTCGCCGTGCTGCTCACCGCCACCACCACCGTCCGCGCCTGAAGTCTGTTCTCGCTGGGGTCTTTCTCCGGCCAGGTCGCAGTTCCCCCGGGGCTGCACTCTTTCTAGCACCGCTCGGGAGTCTTTCATCTCTCCCGCGTTCGATCCAGCCCGTAAGGCGGAACGGCCCTACCGGTCAAGGTCTCTGCGGCCGACAAGTTGATCACTCTCAGTGCCGTTCGGGTGTTCTCGTGCGGCCATTCGGAGGAGTGTCGCAAATTGCCCGTCCGGGCGCTGACCTGATGTTTCCGTGAATGCGCTCGCCTTCGGTATCACTTCGGAAACGGTGCGTGCCCGAGCCGCGCGCCTTCCGCGATGTGGGACACACCTCAAGTCGTCAGACCAGTTTGCGCAATCGGGTGATGGCTTCGTCGATGACTTCGTTGCGCTTGCAGAACGCGAAGCGAAGGAGGTGTTTCCACTCTTCCGGGTGATCGGTGAACACCTTCACGGGGACCGCGGCGACGCCGACGCGGCCCGGCAGTTCCCACGCGAGGTCGGCGGCGTCGGTGAAACCCAGCGGCCGGACGTCGACGCACACGAAGTACGTGCCCGCCGTCGGGCGGACCGCGAAACCGGCGTCCGCGAGGCCCGCCGAGAGCCGGTCGCGCTTCTCCGCCAGTGAGTCGCGCAGGCCGTCGACCCAGGGGAGCTCGTGGTCGAGCGCGTGCGCCACCGCCGGCTGCAGCGGGCCGCCGGAGACGAACGTGATGAACTGCTTCGCCGCCTTCACCGCCGCGACCAGTTCCGGCGTCGAACAGACCCAGCCGATCTTCCAGCCGGTGCAGTTGAACGTCTTGCCCGCGCTCGAGATGCTCACCGTCCGCGGCCGCATGCCGGGCAGCGTGACCAGGGGGATGTGCTCCGCGTCGTCGAACACGAGGTGCTCGTAGACCTCGTCGCAGATCGCGATCAGGTCGTGCTCGACGCACAGCGCCGCCAGCGCTTCCAGCTCGGCGCGGGTGAACACCGTGCCGGTCGGGTTGTGCGGCGAGTTCACCAGCACCGCCCTGGTCCGCGGCGTGACGGCGGCGCGCAGCCCGTCGACGTCGAGGCCGAAGCGGCCGTCCTCGCCCTCGACGAGCCCGACGACCCGCCGCTCGGCGCCCGCCATCGCGACCGCGGCGGCGTAGGAGTCGTAGTACGGCTCGATGACGATGACCTCGTCGCCGGGCTCGGTCAGCGCGAGCAGCGTCGCCGTGATGGCTTCGGTCGCGCCCGCGGTGACCAGGATCTCGGTGTCCGGGTCGTACTCGGTGCCGTAGCGCAGCCGGTGCCGGGCGATCGCCGCCCGCAGCTCCGGGCGCCCGGGGCCGGGCGGGTACTGGTTGGCGCCGCCGAACAGCGCGTTCTTCGCGGCGTCGAGCATGCCGGCCGGACCGTCGGTGTCCGGGAAGCCCTGGCCGAGGTTGACGGCGTCGTGCTTGACGGCCAGCGCGGTCATCTCGGCGAAGATGGTCGAGGTGAACGGCCGGAGGCGGGGGACGAGAGCAGGTTCGCGCACGATCAGCCATCCTCACGGACAATGGTGATGTGGAGCAACTGACCCCCGCCAAGGTGACGCCCGCCGACCCGCCGGGCGGTGCAGCCGGTGAAGAGGAAAAGCGTCGCGCGCTGCGCAAGATGAAGCTGGTCGCGCTGTCGTTCCTGCTCGGCGCCACGCTCGTGTTCCTGCTGACGAGCTGGGCGCAGTCCGCGGGCTGGCCGGGCTGGGTCGGCTACGTGCGCGCGGCCGCCGAAGCCGGCATGGTCGGCGCGCTGGCCGACTGGTTCGCCGTCACGGCGCTGTTCCGGCACCCGCTCGGGCTGAAGATCCCGCACACGGCGATCATCCCGAACAAGAAGGACGCGCTCGGCAACAGCCTCGGCGACTTCGTCGGCTCGAACTTCCTGTCCGAGGAGGTCGTGCGCGACAAGCTCAAGCGCGTCGAGATCGCGCGGCGGCTCGGCGGCTGGCTGGCCCAGGAGGAGAACGCCGAGCGCGTGACGTCCGAGCTGGCGACGATGGTCCGCGCCGCCGTGAAGGTGCTCCGCGACGACGACATCCAGGCGATCATGGAGCAGGCGGTCGCGCGGCGGATCATCGACAAGCCGTGGGGACCGCCGCTGGGCAAGATCCTCCAGGGCGTCTTCGCCGACGGCGCGCACCACAAGCTCGTGGACCTGATGTGCGACCGCGCGTACGAGTGGGTCCGCGACAACCACACGACGATGCTGCGCGTGGTGTCGGACCGGGCGCCGAGCTGGTCGCCGAAGTTCGTCGACGAGATGCTCGCGGACAAGGTCTACGGCGAGGTCCTGTCGTTCGCGTGGGCGGTGAAGACCGACGTCAACCACCCGATGCGGCTGGCGCTGGACAAGTTCCTCGGCGAGTTCGCCCAGGACCTGCAGACCAACCCCGAGGTGATGGCGCGCGCCGAGCAGGTCAAGGGCCAGATCGTGCACCACGAGGAGGTCCAGCGCCTGATCGGCTCGGCGTGGAGCACGGCGAAGGAGATGCTCCTGACGGCGGCCGAAGACCCGTCGAGCGAGCTGCGCCGCCGCGTCCGGCTGGGCTTGACGTCGCTGGGGACGCGGCTGGTTTCGGACGACCAGCTGCGGTCGAAGGCCGACGGCTGGGTCGAGGGCGCCGCGGCGTACCTGGTGAAGAACTACTCGCGCGAGATCACGACGATCATCACCGACACGGTCGAGCGCTGGGACGCCGAGGAGACGTCGCGCAAGATCGAGCTCCAGGTGGGCCGCGACCTGCAGTTCATCCGGATCAACGGCACGGTGGTGGGCGCGCTGGCCGGGCTGGTCATCTACGCGGTCGCGGAGCTGTTGTTCTGACGGGTGGGGGCTATACCACACCTGGGGGAGCTTCAGACCAGTTGTCCACAGGAAGCTGAGTTATCCCCCGGGTTATCCACAGGTTTTCACGGTGATGGCCTAATGGCTGTCCACAACGTGTGGGGGTGTGGGTGGCCGGGGCGTGGATATGTGGTGGCGTGGGGTTGAGTTGTCCACAGCCGTTCGTGGGTCCGCCGCTCGGATGAGAGGCGGAGTGGCCGGTCGCCTGGTGGCGTGGTCTGCCCGGCGTCGCGGGGATGTCGTGAATGGGTCATTTATGTCGTCTGGTGAAGTGAATGACTCATTCATGTCGTCGCGGATGGCCGGATCGGCCGTGCTGCCCGACTTTGCCGGGGCCCTGACGTCCGACGAGGTGAACGACCCTTTCATGACATTCCGGGCGAGCGCGGCGCAGTCTCAGCCGGCCGCGGCCGTGCGCGCTCGCCAGCCGCGGGCCTTCTCGCGGTTGCCGCACACCCGCATCGAGCACCAGGTGCGCGAGCGGTTGCGGGACTCGTCGTAGAACGCCCACAAGCACGTGTCCGCCGGGCAGATCTTCAGCCGGATCCAGTCGCCGCGCACCACCAAACGGGCACAAGCCGCGAACACCGCGCCGACCGCGTCGTCGGCGACCAGGGCCGGGCCTTCGTCGGTCAAGGAAATCCTCGTGCCGACGTCGAGGCTGCCGCCGGGGAGGCGGGGGTCGCCGATCGCCGCGCGCAGGGCGTCGCGTGCCGCGCGGGCTTCGGGGGCCGGGTTCGCCCGCAGCGCGTGCCCGGCCGCCCACTCGCGCCACTGCCCGGGATCTTCGAGCAGGTCAGTGCCCTCTTCGACGTTGACCGTG
Source organism: Amycolatopsis sp. SID8362 (assembly GCF_010550475.1). Lineage (NCBI taxonomy): Bacteria > Bacillati > Actinomycetota > Actinomycetes > Pseudonocardiales > Pseudonocardiaceae > Amycolatopsis > Amycolatopsis sp. SID8362. The sequence continues at coordinate 14,846 of NZ_JAAGNB010000969.1, read as the reverse complement.
TTGAGGAACTCCACCACGAGGGAGGCGTCGGTGTGCACGCACCGAGTGTACGGCGGCCGGTGGTTGCTCCCGCGTCGGATAACCCACATAATGCGAACGACGGTTACTGGAAAGGAGTGCGCATGAGTGCGGTACCGACGCTGGGTGTGGTGGCCCTCGACTGTCCCGACCCGGTCGCGCTGGCCGGGTTCTACCGGGCGGTGCTGGAGTGGGACGCGCCCGAAGTCGCCGAAGACGGGCACTGGGTGACGCTGGCCAACCCGCTCGGGGGCGCGGGGATCGCGTTCCAGCGGGTGCCCGACCACCGGCCGCCGTCGTGGCCGTCGGCGGAGAACCCGCAGCAGCTGCACCTCGACCTGAACGTCACCGACCTCGAAGCCGCGCACGAGCGCGTGCTGGGTCTCGGCGCGAAACTGCTGGACGACGCGCCGAAGACGTTCCGCGTCTACGCCGATCCCGCCGGGCACCCGTTCTGCCTCTGCGCGTGCTGAGGGACAGCGGGGCCGAACATGCGTAGGCTCTGATGTGTGATTTGTCCGAAGTGTCAGAACCAGATGCGGACCGTCGACAAGAACGGCATCCACATCGACCAGTGCGACGGCTGCCGCGGGATCTTCCTGGACCGCGGTGAACTCGAGGCGATCGTCGGTGCGGAGAGCTCGTTCTACGGCCGGCAGCCGCCGCAGTACCAGCCCGGTCCGACGGCGCACTACGGCCGTCCCGACTCGCCGCGCCCGTACCGCGGCGGCCACCCGGACTCGCCCAAGGCGTACCGGGGCGGCTACTCGGACTCGCCACGGCCGCACCGCGGTGGTTACTCGGACTCGCCGCGCCCGTACGGGCACGGTCACCGCAAGCGCAGCTTCCTCGAGAACCTCTTCGACTGAGGTGGGTCTCGACCTGCGGATCTGCCCGGCGTGCGGCGACCGGGCCGAGCGCCCGGTCGTCTCCGGCACGACGCTGGAGTGCGCGCGCTGCGGGCACGAATGGCCGTTCCTGAAGCTGCCGCTGTTCGCGCTGACCGGTCCGAGCGGCGCGGGCAAGTCGACGCTCGGGCCGCTGCTGGCGGCCCGGTTCGGCGGTGACGTCGTCGTGCTGGAGCAGGACGTCCTCTGGACGGGCGCCCTGCGCGACGACGTCCCGGCGTTCCGCGCGGCCTGGCTCCGGATGGCGGCGATGCTGCACCAGAACGGCCGCCCGGTCGTGCTGTGCGGCACCGTCGCGCCCCCGGAGTTCGAGCCGCTGCCGGAGCGCGCGTTCTTCAGCGACATCCACTACCTGGCGCTGGTGGGCTCGCCTTCGTCGCTGCGGGCCCGGCTGCGGGCGCGCCCGGCTTGGCGCGAGTGGGACGAGCCCCGCATCGAGGAGATGCTGGAGTTCACGGCCTGGCTGCGCGAGTCGGCGGCCGAGCTGGGGGTCGAACTCCTCGACACGACCGACGTCACGGCGGAAGCGGCGGCCGACCACGTGGAGAAGTGGATCCGGGCCCGGCTGCCTCAGCCGAGCGGCCAGGTGCGGCCGCCGGGTTCGTCGAGCCAGAACTCCTGGCGCGCCTCGGTCACCGTGACGCCGAAGCGGTCGCGGTCCGGCTTGTCGAGCTCGCACCAGTCGACGTAGGCCGCCTCGGCGATTTCCCACAGCGCGCGCGGGCCGCCCTGGGCGACCTCGTCCGCGCCCGCGCGCTTGCGGTGGCGGACCCACGAGCCGTCCGGGTGGACCAGCGCCACGCCCGGGGCTTCCTCGTCGCCGCCGTCGCGCACCGCCCGGACGCCCGGCAGGGCGAGGCCGGCGAAGAACTCGAACTGCCTGCGGGGCTGCAGGACCGCCGAAATCGGCAGGCGCGTCTGCTCCCAGTCCCCGCGCGAGGGCATCGGGAGCGGGTCGGCGTGGGGCAGCCGGTGCGCGCGCAGCGGCATGAACCGGCCGTCGCGCGCCAGGACGCGGCCCCGTGCCGAGCCGTCCTCGCCCGCCACGAGGCGGATCAGGCCGGCGCCGATCGGCCGGTTCAGCGTCGTCACGACCAGGCCGCCCGGTTTCGTCTGCGCCAGCCACGGGAGCGGGATCGAGGACACCGACGCCGTGCACAGCACGCGGTCGAACAGCACGCCGGCCGGGAAGCCGAGCGCGCCGTCGCCCACCGCGCACGCCGGGTGGTAGCCCGCCGCGGCCAGGTGGCGGCGCGCTTCCCCGACGATCACCGGGTCGATGTCCACTGTGGACACCTGGCCGGCGCCGCAGCGGTGGCTCAGCAGCGCCGCGTTGTAGCCGGTGCCGGTGCCGATCTCGAGCACGCGGTCGCCGTCCCGCACCCGCAGCTCCTCCAGCATGATCGCCATGATCGACGGCATGCTCGACGAGCTCGTCGGCGTGCCGGCCACCGGGCCGTCGCGGCGGGCGCGGTCCCAGCGGTCCGGGTCGTCGTCCAGCTGCGTGACCAGGACGTCGCGCGAGTAGACGGTCTCCAGCCAGCCCGGATCGGTGTGGTCGACCGCCGCCCACAGGCCACCCGCGGGGGCGAAGAACCGGGGCAGGAAGACGTGGCGGGGCACCGCGCGGAAGGCGGCGATCCACTCCGGGGCGTGCAGGACGTCCTCGTCGAGCAGGTACTCGACGAGGCGCCGCCGCAGCCGGGCCGAGCGCGTCATGCGACCACGTTAGCGGTGCAAGTCACACTCGATGGTTGCAAGCAGAGTGCTTGCAATAGCTAGCACTCGCGCGTACCGTCGAAGGTGTCGCGAGGAGGTGACCGGATGGCAGAAACCGGTGGGACCCAGCCCGGATCCGGCAGTCCCATGGAGAAGGTCGCGGACATCGCTTCCGACATCGGCGAGTACATCCGCCAGCAGCGCAACACCGCGAAGATTTCGTTGCGCCAGCTGTCGAAGCTCGCCGGCGTGTCCAACCCGTACCTGAGCCAGATCGAGCGCGGGGTCCGCAAGCCCAGCGCGGAGATCCTGCAGCAGATCGCCAAGGGCCTGCGCATTTCGGCGGAAGCGCTGTACGTGCAGGCCGGGATCCTCGATCTGCCGACGGGTGGTCCGGTGGGCGACGCGATTCGCGCCGACGCCGAGCTGACCGAACGGCAGAAGCAGGTCCTGCTCGACGTCTACGAGTCCTTCCGCCGGGAGAACGCCGCGGCACGGCCGGCCGCCGAGTCCGCTCCCACCCCAGACACCCCAGACACCACTCCAGCCGCAGACACCAAGGAGTCAGCATGACCACGCCCAAGACCGAAGACGTCAAGAAGGCCGTCAACACCGCCCTCGACCAGGTCCGCACCCCGCTGCTCGCCGCGCTCGGCGCCGGCAACCTGGCCACGCACGCCGTCACCGACGCCGTCGCGAAGGCCAAGGAGAACGTGACCAAGGGCAGCGAGACCGCCCGCAAGAACCTGCAGGAGCTGCCGACCGACGTCGAGAGCCTCCGCGAGAAGCTGGACCCGGCCGAGCTGCGCAAGGTCATCGACGAGTACACCGAGGCCGCGCTCAAGCTGTACAACAAGCTGGCCGAGTCGGGCGAGCAGGCGTGGGACAAGTTCGCCGCGCAGCCGCAGGTCAAGAAGGCCATCGAGCAGCTCGAGGAGGCCGTGGCCACCGCGCAGGGCCAGGTCGAGGGCGTCACCACCGAGGTCCGCGAGCGCGTCGACGGCGTGCTGGGCACCTTCACCAAGCGCACCCGCTCGGTCGGCGAGAAGACCGCCCGCAAGGTGACCGAGGTCGCCGGCGACGCCGCCGACGCCATCGAGGAGCTGGGTGACGACGTCGCCCACGAGACCCGTTCCGCGAGCCGCAAGGTCGCGAACAAGACGGCTCCGAAGACGGCCGCCCCGGCCCGCCGCACCACCACCAGCACCACCACCAGCGCCGCCGCGAAGAAGCCGGCCGCGCCGAAGACCGACAAGTAAAAACGTCGTGAACGCCCGGCCCCGCCCCCGGACCCCCGGTGGCGGGGCCGGGGTCGTTCGGGCGGTTTGCCGTAAGCTGTGGCTGTGCTAGTCGCCATCTGGATCCTCCAAGTCGTCCACTGGGGCAGCGCGCTGGTCGGCCTCTTCGCCTTCGTGCACGCGCTGCTGCAGCGCGCCGACGCCTACTCCGCGGCCGACCGCAAGACCAAGCCGATCTGGATGCTGATCACGGGCGCCGCGACGCTCGCCATGGCGCTGTTCGACGTGATGGGCCCGGGCATGATCTTCTGGGTGCCCGCGATGGCCGCCGTGCTGGTCTACATCGTGGACGTCCGCCCCAAGCTGATCGAGGTCCAGCGCGGTGGCTCGAGCTGGTAGCTAGGGTGGCGGGGTGACCTGGACCATCGCCGGGAGCCTCACCGTCGTTCCCGCCCCCACGCGTACTGACCTGCTCGCCGAGCCGGTGGCCAAAGCGCTGGCCGCGCTCGCCGACCCGGACGCCGTCGGCGTCACGGAGATCGACCCCTCGCTGGCCGACACCGCCGCCTTCTGCGAGGCCTACGGCTCGCCGCTCGAGGCGTCCGCGAACTGCGTCGTCGTCGCCGGCAAGCGCGCGGGCGAAGTCCGGTTCGCGGCCGCGCTCGTGCTCGCGACCACCCGCGCCGACGTCAACGGCGTGATCAAGCGCCGCCTCGACGTGCGCAAGGCGTCGTTCGCGCCGATGGACGAAGCCGTCGCGCTGACCGGGATGGAGTACGGCGGCATCACGCCCGTCGGCCTGCCCACCGAGTGGCCGGTCCTGCTCGACAAGCGCGTCGCGGACGCGCCCGAGCTCGTCATCGGCAGCGGGATCCGCGGCAGCAAGCTGCTGATCTCCGGCGCCGCGCTGGCCGCGCTGCCCGGCGCGGAGGTCATCGAGGACCTCGCCCGGTGACGTCCGTCTGGCTCCGGTACCTGACCGGTGCCGACATCGACTCGCTCGGCATCACGGACGCCGACATCGTCGGCGCGGTCGAGGACGTGCTCGCCGACCACGGCCGCGGCCAGGTCGTCTTCGAACCGCGCACGCACCTAGTGCCGGACAACGGCGGCAAGGGCCACTTCAACATCCTTCGCGGCCACCTGTCGGCGAAGCAGGTCAGCGGTGTGAAGGTCGTCGGTGACTTCGTGGGGAACTTCGAGCGGGGCCTCCCTTCCGAAATGGCGTTGATCCTGCTGCTGGACCCGGACACGGGCATGCCGCGGGCGATCGTCGACGGCACGATGATCACCGAGGCCCGCACCGGCGCGATGACCGCCGTCGGCGCGAAGTACCTGGCGCGCCCGGGTTCCCGGGTGCTCGGGCACATCGGCGCCCGCGGTACCGCCTGGTGGAACGTCGTCCTCCTCGACTCGTTGTTCGACTTCGCCGAGATCCGCGTGACCAGCAAGCGCCCGGAGTCCCGTGAGGACTTCGGCCGCCGGCTCTCCGATCGGCTCGGCAAGGACGTCCGCGTCTGCGCCACGGCCGAGGAGACCCTGGACGGCGCGGACATCCAGGTCGAGGCCTCCCGGCTGGTCGAACCCGAAGCGCTGGTGCGCCGCGAGTTCCTCCGGCCGGGCACCTTCCTGGTGCCCTACGGCACGATCAGCGCGCTGGAGCTCACGCTCCTCGACGACATCGACAAGGTCGTCGTCGACGACTGGCGCGAATCCCAGTCCGGAAACCCGCGGTTCGGCGCCCTGCGCCCCCAGCTCAACGCCGGCCTCCTCGCCGCGGACGGGGTCCACGCCGAGATCGGCGACGTCGTGGCCGGGAAGAAGCCGGGCCGCGAGCACGACGCCGAGCGGATCCTGTTCTGGCACCGCGGACTGTCCACAACGGACGTCGCGGTGGCGGACATGATCCTGGCCCGTGCCGAGGCTTCCGGCGTCGGCACCATGCTGCCGTACCGATGATCGTCACCGACAGCGGTTTCGCCGACGGTGAACGGTTGGTTCTGGCCAAACCGCTGGTCAGCGAGCTGCGGCGGCGCCGGGAAGAGGTCTTGACGGCGCTCGGCTCGGAGTCGCCGGTCTACGGCGTCACCACCGGCATGGGCCGCCTGGCGGGTGTCGCCCTCGACGCGCGGCAGCAGGCCGAGCACCAGCGGAACCTGCTGATCGGCCGCGCGGTCGGCGGGCCGCCGTGGCTGCCGACGCGGGACGTGCGCGCGCTGCTCGTGGTGCGGCTGCGGGATTTCCTGCAGCCGTGGTCGGGCGTGAGCGTGGAACTGGTGCAGTTCCTGGTGGACCGGCTCAACGACGGGTTCACGCCCGCCGTCCCGCGGTCCGGGCTCGGCAGTTCGGGCGAGATCATCCCGCTGGCGCACGCGTTCCAGACTTTCCTCGGCATCGGAACGGTCCTCGAGGACGGTGTCGAGGTCCCGGCGGCCGACGCGCTCGCTTCGCGGGGTGCCGAGCCGTACGTGCTGGGGCCGAAGGAAGGTGCTTCGCTGCTTCAGGGTTCTCCGCTGGCGGTGGTGCACGCGCAGCGCGGCTGGGCCGACGCGCGGCAGCTCATCCGCCTGCAGACGCTCACCGAGGCGATGGCGATCGACGTCCTGGGCGCCCCGCGCGAGGTGTTTTCCCCGGTCATGGCGGGCGGCGACGACCACCTGCGGTCCGTGCTGCTGTCGCTGGGCGGGCTGGCGGGTGACGGCCCGGTGCGCGCGGGCGTGGTGCAGGCGCCGCTGTCGGTGCGGGTCGCGCCGCGCGCGCTGGCCCACGCTTCGCGCGTCAACGCCGAACTGGAGTCGGCATTCCGGCGCTGGGCGACGATGCCGGGCGATTCCCCGTCGTTCGTCGACGGCGAGTTCATCCCGGGCACGGGCTACCACGCGGTGGACCTGGGCCTCCGGATGGACGCGGTGACGGCGACGCTGGTCCACCTCGGCGAGGTTTCGGTGCAGCGCCAGCACCGGCTGCTGGACGAGCGCTTCAGCGGGTTGCCGGCGCAGTTGACGACGGATCCGGGGCCGCGGGCGGGGTTGGTCCCGTTGCACAAGCGGGCGGTGGGGGAGCTGCATGCGTTGCGGCGCTTGGCTTCGCCGGCGACGCTCGGTTCGGTGGACACGTCGGCCGGGCAGGAGGACGTCCAGGCGTTCGCTTGGGCGGCGGGCGAGCAGCTGCGAGCGGCGGCTTCGCACCTTTACGCGATCACGGCCTGCGAGCTGGTCACGGCGTCCCAGGCGCGATGGCTGGCGGCCGACGGGGTCGCGGGGCTGCGTGAGGCGTACGAGTGGGTGCGGTCGGTGGTTCCGGTGGTGGAGGAGGACCGGTCACTGGGTGCGGAAGTGCGTCGGCTGATCGAGGAACTGCCGGACGCGCTGGGGTGACCGTCGGGCTCAATTCCCAGGGAGGGCCGCGACATAGGCGGTAGCGAAGCCGCGAATGGTGCTTTCCGGCACGACGCCCGCGAGCGCCTCGACGGCCAGCCTGACACCGGGTGCGTCACGGCCGCCGAACTGTTCCCGCAGGTAAGCCAAACCCGTCGCCGTGACGGCACCGACCCGGTCGTCTTCCAGCAGTTGTTCGAAGCGGAGTGCCACCTCGGACGGCCGGGTGCCCGCCATCAGCCGGTAGACGTCGCCCGCGTCCTTGGCGTGCAGCCGACCGGGGTCCGTCGTGCTACCGGCCAGCCGGTCGTGGAGCTTGTGACTCTTCGCCACGAAGAGCGCCGCAGGTCCTGCGACGTGCACGGCGATTTCGCGGGAGTCCGATTCCTCCAGGGCGGTGACGACCATCAGTTGCCGGTCGACTACGGCGGTTTCCAGCCCTGGCACGGCCCGGGCGGCCATCTTGTCGTGCGGGTCGATGCGGACGCTGCGCCGCCCGGTCTCCGCGAGCGTCGTACCGATGAGCAGGTCCAGTTCCACGGGCACGCTCTTCCCGGCTACCTCCTCGTACGTGAACCAGAGGCCGGCCTGGTGGGCGTCCAGCCGTTCGAATCCGGCTTCGAGCAACGCTTTCTGGATCAGCGGCTCGTCGGGGAGCAGTGCCGGATCCAACCCGAGATCACCGTCGGAGGTGTAGGTGCCGGTGGTGATCGGCACGTGCTCGGTGAGGAGGTGAACAGCCTGCGCTCCGACCACCGTGATGGCGTCGCGGTGCGCCTCGAGGGCGATCAACCCGTTGAGCAGCACTCGCCGGGCGACGGGCGCCAGTTCGTCGATCTTGACGTCGTCGGGAACCTTCGACAACTGATGTCTCACATTCTTTGCGAGCTGGGAGATGCGGGTGGCCACGGGATTCGCCACGGACCGGTGTCCGCGGCCAAGTGCTTCAGGACGGCTTCGGCCTCGGCGGGCATCCGTCCGGGGCCGCTCAGCCCGTCGATCACCAGCTGGGTGGGTGCGACGTGGGGGACGCCGTCGACCTGCCGGACCCGGCGGAACACGATGTCGTCGTGCGCGCGCAGGAACAGCACGTCCGCGTCGCCGTCTGACCGCAAGAGCCCGAGGCGCTCGGCCCAGGAGTCCGGCGTGTGCGGTCCGGCGTCGACGTAGAACATCAGCTGCCCGCCGGAGGTCGAAGGGGCGATCGCCCGCGCGGCGAACGGGCCGGTGATGGCGATGCCGGAATCCTGGGGACCCAGCCCACGCAGAGTGCGCAGCACGGCCTCCGGGCCGGTGGGGGAAACCATGCCGACGAACGAGTTGTGCCGGAGCAGGCTGTACGTTTCGGCGCGAGCGCGGAGGAGTCCTTCCCAGTCGGTCCGCACGATCGTGCGTCCCTCGCGGCCGATCAGCAGCTGGTCCTCCAGCTGTCCCAGCAGCCGCGAGACCCACGGGAGACTGGCACCGGTCTCCTCCGCGATTTCGGTTGCCCGGTAGGGCGGCTCGAAATCGGCCAGGAACCGCACGATCCGGCCGGCGCGAGGTCCGGCGAGGGTCACGTTCTTCGGCCCCGCGGCGCTCTGCCGGGGTGCGTTGGTGGCGCCGTGGGTGAAGATCCGGATGGCGGGCACGCTCACCGACCAGTCGACGTTACCGGTCAGGTCGAGGTAACCCGCCCCGCGCGCTCGCAGTTCGTCCTGCGTCCGCCGGGAAAGCCAAGGTGCCACGACGAGAAGGGCGGGCGGGCTGCTCGTCTGGCCGAGGATCTCCTGGATGAGGCCGACATCCCGCTGTGCCACCCGCGGTGTCATGTTTCGGTACGCGGCCACGAGCACCTCGGTGTAGCGGCCGCTGTCGGGTGGGGTGATCGTCAGGCGGGCGTCGAAGAAGGAGCGCTGCGTCCGGGTATCGGGCGTTGTGGTCTCGGCGACTTGCCAGTCCTCGCCCAAGAGGGATCGCAGAGCCTGCACGGCCCGGCTGACCAGGTCGTTCTCGCTGCCGTCCCACTCGATCACCTGGTGAGTGTGGCACGCGGGCAAGTCTGCTAGCAAGCAAACTTGCCCGGAAACAGTGACTTTACCCGTCCGGTAAAGTGAACAGATTGGGTAAAGTTACTCGAAAGAGTCACTTGCCTCGCCTGGGCAAGTTCTAGCTGTGCGCAACGTCGTGGGGCGGAACCCCGCCTTCGGTTCGCTGGAAGGACGGGTGTGACCGTCGAGCTGATCGGGCGCGCGGCCGCGATGTTCGCCGTCACCAACGTCGACGATCTCGTGCTCCTCGCCGTCTTCTTCGGCCAAGCCGCCGGCCGCCGGAACCAGCTGAAGGTCGTCGCCGGGCAGTTCCTCGGGTTCGCCGCGATCCTCGCCGTCTCGGTTGCCGGGGCGCTCGGGGCCGGGCTGCTGCCCGGTGACGCCGTCCGGTGGCTCGGCGTCCTGCCGATCCTGCTCGGCCTGCGCGCCGCTTGGCAGGCCTTCCGCCCGGGCGGCGACGACGAACCCCAGCCGCGGGCCGGAGTGCTCGGGATCGCTCTCGTGTGCTTCGCCAACGGCGGTGACAACGTCGGCGTCTACGTTCCCGCCTTCGCCGCCGGCGACGATCTCGCCGGGTACGTCGTCGTCTTCCTCGCCGGTGTCGCGGTCTGGTGCGTGGCCGGGTGGTTCCTCGCGACCCGGCCCGGTGTCGCGCGGGTGCTCGCCCGCTACGGGCACCTCGTGCTGCCCGTGGTGCTCGTCGGGCTCGGGGTGCTGATCCTCACCGGTGCGTTCTAGCGGCGGGCGTTCTGCAGCGCGAGACCCCGGGGCGTCGCCACGCGCGTGATCAGCGCGAACGCGCCGTCGCACAGCAGCGCCAGGATCACCGCCGCGAGGCCGCCCGCGAAGATCTGGCCGTAGCCCTGGGCGCCCAGGGCGAAGCCGTCGACGATGTAGCGGCCGAGGCCGCCGCCGTCGTTGACGATCGCGCCGATCGCCACCGTCGCGATCAGCTGGAGGAACGACACCCTCGCGCCCGCCAGGATCACCGGGGAGGCCAAGGGGAGTTCCAGCCGGAGCATGATCTGCCACTCGCGGTGGCCCGTGCCGCGGGCGGCGTCGACCGTCTCCTGCTCCAGGGACACCACGCCCGCGTACGTGTTGGTGAACAGCGGCGGCATCGCCAGCGCCACCAGCGCCAGCAGCAGCGGCCAGAACGTCGTGTCCAGCTCCCAGCGGCTGGCCAGGAACCAGAACAGGATGATCAGCCCGAAGCTCGGGATCGCGCGCCCGATGTTCACCGCGCTGCTCGCCAGGAACGCGCCGCGGCGGTAGTGGGCCAGCCACAGCGCCAGCGGGATCGTCAGCAATGCCGCGATCGCCAGTGCCAGCAGGGAAAACCGGAGGTGCTCCACCGTCCGGTACGGGACGCCCGCCTTGTCCGTCCAGCTCCAGCGGTTCGGGTCCGCGAGCCACGCGTTCAGCTGGTCGAAGAAGCTCATCGCGCCTTCCGGGTCCAGGGCGCCAGCACCCGCTCGCTGAGCCACAGCAGGAGGTCCACGACCACCGCCAGCACCACCGACAGCCCCACGCCGACGATGATCTCCGTCGGGTTCGGCGTCGCCGTCTGGATGCCGTGGCGGATGAAGTAGCCCAGACCGCCGAGGCCGAGCATCGACGTCACCGTGACCAGGCCGATGGTCGTCACGGCCGCGACGCGCAGGCCGGCGATCACCACCGGCAGCGCGAGCGGCAGCTCGATCTGCCACAGCAGCCTGCCGCGCGTGTACCCCATGCCGATCGCGGCTTCGCGGACTTCGTTCGGCACCTGGTCGACGCCGGTGACGATGTTGCGGACCAGGATCAGCAGCGTGTACGTCGCCAGCGGGATCACGGCCGACACGAACGAAAGGCCGAAGAACGGCACCAGCACGGCGAAGGCGCCCAGGCTCGGGATGACGTACAACGCGCCCGCCGCGCTCAGGATGAACCCGTACGACCAGCGGAAGCGCAGGGACAGCAGCGCCAGCCCGATCGAGACGAGCAGCCCGGCCCCGAGCGCGACGCCGGTCAGCGAGATGTGTTCGAGCAGGCGCTGGACGATGTCGTCGGCGTTGCGGTCCACCCACTTCCACTGGAAGATCGGGGGTCCGCTGTCGGCGGCCAGCGGCGTCACCGCGCTCACGTGCACCCGGCGACCTTACCCCGATCGGGCCGTTCGAATTCCGAACGCTGGGAATTCGGGCGGTTTTCTCCCAATATGTGGGCACTTGTCGGTGGGCGGGGCTAGGGTCCTTTCGTCTGTTCGAGTGACGAAGGAGTGGGGATTCGTGCGCTGGTTCCGGAACGCGTCCGTGGTGGCGGTGGCCGTCGCGGCGACGCTCGGTTTGGCCGCCTGTGGGGGTGGCAGCGACAGCGGTGACAAGCCCGCCGCGCAGAGCAAGGGGGGAGCGCCGATCGTCGTCGCGTCCTTCAACTTCACCGACAGCCAGATCCTCGCCGAGATCTACGCGCAGGCGCTGGAAGCCAAGGGCTACCCGGTGACGAAGAAGCTGAACCTGGGCTCGCGAGAGCTGATCTACCCGTCGCTGAAGTCCGGCGAACTCCAGTTCATCCCGGAGTACCAGGGCGCGGCGATCACCACCGGCTTCGGCAAGGAGGCGGGCAAGACCGCGCAGGAGGAGCACGACCAGCTGGCCAAGCTGTTCGAGCCCAGCGGTGTCGGCCTGCTGAACTTCGCCCCGGCGGAGGACAAGAACACCTACATCGTCAAGTCGGACCTGGCCAAGGAAAAGGGCATCGCGTCCATCAGCGACCTGAAGAAGCTCGACAAGGTCGTCATGGCGGGCCCGCCGGAGTGCGAGAAGCGCCTGCCGTGCTTCCTCGGCTTCAAGGAGACCTACAAGCTGGCGAACGCGACCTTCCAGACCATCCAGGAAGCCGGGCCGCGGGTCGAGCAGCTCAAGTCCGGTGCCGTCACGGTGATCCCGGTCGACTCGGTCAGCCCGCTGACCGGCGACTCGAACTACACGGTGCTCAAGGACGACCTGAACATCGTCCCGACCGAGAACGTCGTGCCCGCGGTGAACAAGAAGGTGCTCGACGAGCGCGGCGCCGACTTCGCGACCGCCGTCAACGCGGTGAGCGCGAAGCTGACCACCGACGTCATGCGTGACCTGAACAAGCGCGTCGACTCCGACGGCGAGAAGGCCGAAGACGTCGCGAAGGACTGGCTGGCGCAGGCCGGTCTCTAAGCGGTACCGCGCACGACCCAGGCGCTCGCCGAGAGCGGGATCGAACCGTCCGGGCCGGTGGGCAGGCGGCTGCGCAGGAGTTCACGGATCTGGTCCCGGCGGGCCTCGGGGAGTGTCGCGAGGTACGCCGGGGCCGGGCCTTGTGCGCCGAGGAACGGCTGCCAGTAGTCGTCGAAGTCGCGGAACACCGTGGGGATCTTGATTTCGCCGACGGACACCGCCGCGAAGCCCGCCTCCGTCCACAAGCGACCGAACGGTTCCGGGCGGCACAGCGGGAACCGGCGGCCTTCGTGGTTTTCGGCGACGGCCGGGTCCAGTTCGGCCGCGGTGTCCCAGAAGATCCGGATCAGCTCCATGCCCTCGGCGAGGTCCCACAGGTACGCCGCGGCCAGGCCGCCCGGCGTGGTCACCCGCGCGATCTCCGCCGCCGCGCGGGCCGGGTCCGGGACGAAGTTCAGCACCAGCCCCGACACCACCGCGTCGAAGCGGCCGTCCGGGAACGGGAGCGTCTGCGCGTCGGCGACCGAGAACGACGCCCGCGGGTCGGTGACGCTCGCGCGGGCCGACTTCAGGAAGCCCTCGGACGGGTCCACGCCGACGACCTCCGCCGGGTCGGCCGCGGTCAGGACCGCCGACGTCAGGGCGCCGGTGCCGCAGCCGACGTCCAGCCAGCGCCGGCTCGCCGGGACGTCGAGCCGGCGGACGAACGTCTCCGCGATCCGGCGGCTCCAGCGTCCGATGTAGGCCTCGTAAGCGTCGCCTGACTGCCACATGCCCCGAGTACAGCACAAAAAGCGCTGGTCAGCCCTTGGCCAGGTCGTCCGTCGCGGTGTGGCCCGCTGACGTCGTGCGGCGCAGGAAGCCGGCGATCAGCGCGAGTTCTTCTTCGTTGTAGCCGGCGCAGAGTTCGTCCATCGCGGTGTTCATCCCCGCGTACAGGCGGAACAGCTCCGCGTTGCGGCCGCGGACCGCGCGCACCGCCACCGAGCGGCGGTCGGCCGCCTCCGGGTCGCGCTCGCGGACGATCCAGCCGCCCTTCTGCAGCCGGTCGAGGATGCCGGTCATCGTCGCGGGGTGCAGCCCGGCCCGCCGGGCCACGGCGCTCGGGCTCAGCGGACCGTGCCGGGCGATCAGCTCCAGGCAGTCCAGGTCGACGTCCTTGAGCGCGAGGTGCGCGCTGACCTGGTGGTTCAGCAGCGACAGCTGGTTGCGCAGCTCCCGGAGCGCCTCCTTCACCGCGACGGTCGACCGGCGACGGCGGCCGCCCGCATCGCCATCTGATACGGAAGTCATATGATATGCTCCTCTTATCATCTGGACTTCAGGCATCAGCGTAACCCGGGGGAAGGGCTCACCATGATCGTGCTCACCGGAGCGACCGGCCTGGTCGGTCGCCTGCTCACCGCCGAACTCGCCGGCCGCGCCCGGATCGTCACGCGTACCCCTCCGGCAGAGGCCTTGCCCGCGGAGGTCTTCGAAGGCGACCCGTCGCGGCCCGAGACCCTCACGGACGCGCTGCGCGGCGCGTCCACGCTGTTCCTCCACCCGCGCGCGGTCGGCGACGCCGCGTACGAGCTGGTCGCGCTGGCCCGCGACCTCGGCGTCCGCCGGGTCGTCGCACTCGCCGCGGCCAATGTGGACGACGACCTCGCCGCGCAACCGTCGCGCTTCCGCGGCGACCGCAACAAGGAGGCGGACGACGCCGCCGCGACGAGCGGGCTCGAGTGGGTGAGCGTGCGGCCCAGTTCGTTCGCGCTCAACGCGCTCACCGCGTGGGCCGGCCAGATCCGCGCCGGCGACGACGTCCGGTACGTGCACGCCGGGTTCGAAGAGTCGCCGCTGCACGAGCGTGACCTGGTCGAGGTCCTGGTCCGTGCGCTCGTCGACGACGACCTGCTCGGCCGCCGCATCGACCTGACCGGGCCGGAGTCCCTGTCGCACGCGGAGATGGTCGCGCGGATCGGGACGGCGCTCGGCCGACCACTGCGGTTCCACGAGGTCCCGGCGGAGGCCGCCGCGCGCGGGATGATCGCGAGCGGGCTCCCGGAGCCGTTCGTGACGGCGATGATGGCCCGGTACGCCGCCCACCTCGCGAAGCCGCAGTTCCCGCCGAACGCCGAGGTGGAGAAGATCCTCGGCCGGCCGGCGTTGACTTTCGCGGAGTGGGCGGCGGAGCACGCCGCCGACTTCCGGCCGGCGGGCTGATTCGGACGGACCATGGCGCCCGGCGTTGCGCGGGCCGGGCTGGCTCGGGCGGTCAGGCCGCGAATCGGTGCGGTTGCGCACGCTGGTCGACTTGCCGGGTCTGGGCGGGGCCGCGGCCGCGCTGAGCCGCTGAGTCGGGCTGGCCCGGCCTCGCTGG
>NZ_JAAGNB010000909.1:0-9858 GCF_010550475.1 Amycolatopsis sp. SID8362 | reverse complement strand
GAGGCCGCCCGCGCGGTGCTGCCGTTCGCCGTCCTCACCCCCGGCGCGGTGTGGATCGGGGTGTCCGCGGACGGCCTGTTCGCCGGGGTGACCGCCACCGGACTGGCACTGCTCGCGCTGTCCGCGCGCGGGTTCACCGACGGCCGCCGGTACGCCGTGCCGGCCGGCGTCGCCGCCGGGCTCCTGCTCGGCTTCGGCATCTTCCTCTCCTACGGCCTGGTGCTGCTCGGCCTGCTCGCGGTGGCCGTGGCCGTCCTCGCGCGGCAATGGCGCGCGGCGGCCCTCGCGATCGCCGGGGCGCTAGTCGTCGTCGGCCTCTTCGCCTGGGCGGGTTTCTGGTGGCTCGACGGCTACCACCTGGTCGTCGAGCGCTACTACCAGGGCGTCGCGCTGGTCCGGCCCTATTCGTACTGGGTGTGGGCGGACCTGGCCGCGGTGACCGTCGCCCTCGGTCCCGCGGTGGTGGCCGCCCTCCGCCGGGGCGTCGCCGGCGCGGGTCGTGGCCTGCTTTCCGATCCGGTGCTGCTCCTCGGCGCCGCCGCGCTGCTCGCCATCGTCTTCGCCGACGTCTCTGGCCTGTCGAAGGCCGAGACCGAACGGATCTGGCTACCGTTCGGGGTGTGGTTGCTGCCGCTGACGGCGTTGCTGCCGCGGCCCGGACGCCGGTGGTGGCTGGCCGCGCAGGCGGCGACGGCGCTGGCGGTCAACCACCTGCTGCTGACCGGCTGGTGAGGGAGACGTGATGAACGATCAGGCCGGGCGGGTGCTCGTGGTCGACGACGACGAGACGGTCCGCGACGTCGTCCGCCGCTACCTGGAGGTGGCCGGGTTCACCGTCGACCAGGCAGGCGACGGCGCGGACGGGCTGGCCAAGTTCGCCGCCCACGAGCCCGACCTCGTCGTCCTCGACGTCATGATGCCGGGCATCAACGGCCTCGAGGTGTGCAAGCGGCTGCGCCAGGTCAGCCAGGTGCCGATCGTCATGCTCACCGCGCTCGGCGAGGAGGAGAACCGGATCGCCGGGCTGCAGCTCGGCGCCGACGACTACGTGACGAAGCCGTTCAGCCCCAAGGAACTCGCGCTGCGCGTCGCCTCCGTGCTGCGCCGCGCGCGGATGCCGCGCCCGCAACCGCCCGCCGCGGTTCTCGCGGACGGCGACCTGCGCCTGCAGATGAACGCGCGCACCGCGACGCTCGGCGGCGTCGAACTGCCGCTCACCACGCGGGAGTTCGACCTGCTGGCGTTCTTCCTCGCCCACCCCGGCGTCGCCTTCTCGCGCGCGGACCTGCTCGAGAAGGTGTGGGGCTGGGACTTCGGCGACCAGTCCACGGTGACCGTCCACGTGCGACGGTTGCGCGAAAAGATCGAGCGCGACCCGGCCAAGCCGGCCCGGGTGGCGACTGTGTGGGGTGTCGGCTACCGCTACGACCGGGAGCAGCCGTGATCGAACCCGGCGAGTCCTTCGACGAGATCGTCACCCACCTCTGGCACATCCTGCCGGTCGCGCTGCTCTTCGCGCTCCCGGTGGCGGCGCTGGGCGGAGTGGTGCTCTACGTGCTGCGCCGCGGCTCCCTGGCCACCACGCTCACCGTGCTGGTGCTGATCCCGGTGGTCGCCACGCTGGTCGGCGTGCTGGGCATCAGCGGGTTCATGTTCACCCCGGCGCTGACCACGATGCTGCTGGTCTGCCTGCTCGTCGCCCTGGTCACCGTGCCCGCGGCGATCGTGTTCGGCCGGGCCGTCGCGCGCCGCAGCGTGTGGGAGCGGGAAGCGCGTGAACGGGAACGCGCGGCCGAGGCGTCCCGCCGCGAGCTGGTCGCCTGGATCAGCCACGACCTGCGCAGCCCGCTGGCCGGCATCCAGGCGATGGCCGAGGCGCTGGCCGACGGCGTGGTGTCCGAACGCGACGAGGTCGCCGACTACGCCCAGCGGATCACCGGCGAGACCACCCGGCTGTCGGCGATGGTCGGCGACCTGTTCGAGCTTTCGCGGATCACGGCCGGCGCCCTCGAACTGACCATGTCCGCGGTGCCGCTGCAGGACGTCGTCAGCGACGCGGTCGCCGCGCAGGCTCCGGTGGCCGAGCGGAAGCGCGTGCGGGTGCTCGCCAACGCGTCGACCTGGCCGGTGGTGGCCGGGAGCGACCCGGAGCTGGCCCGGATCGTGCGGAACCTGGTCTCCAACGCCATCCGGCACACCCCGCCGGACGGGACGGTCGCGGTGCAGATCGGCGTCGACGGCGACGAAGCCCTGCTCGCCGTCGACGACTCGTGCGGCGGCATCCCGGACGACGAGATCACCCGCGTTTTCGACGTCGCCTTCCGCGGGACGCAAGCGAGGACGCCGGAACGCGGCGGCACGACCAGCGGCGGCGGGCTCGGGCTGGCCATTGCCAAGGGCCTGGTCGAGGCCCACCGCGGGAAGATCGGCGTGCACAACCACGGGCCGGGCTGCCGGTTCGAGGTGCGGCTGCCCCTGGCGATGCCCTAGAGGCCGTAGGTCCGGCTCATCGCCCGCAGGGTCCGGACCACCGCGGCCCTGAGTTCGGCCGGCGCGAGCACTTCGACGTCGGCGCCGAGCTTGAGCAGTTCGGGCACGGCGGCCTCGACCGACTCGACGGGGATCTCGACCTCGGTCCAGCCCACCGCGTCCGGCCCGGCCGTGGTCTTCCGGGCCGCGGCGACGGCGGGCTCCAGCAGCTGGGTCAGCCGCTCCAGGCCCTGGGCCGAGAGGCGGAGGACCGCGGTGCCGCGGTGCCGGCGCCGGTCGAAGTGCTCGAGGTAGCTCTCCCAGTGCGACGCCAGGTCGAAGCCCTCGGCGCGCTCGAACCGCTGCGGGAGGACGTCGACGTCGAGGACCCGGGAGATTCGGTAGGTGCGGAAGCGCTCCTCCCCACGGGCCACGAGGTACCAGTTCCCCGCCTTCAGGACCAGCCCGTGCGGCTCGACGGTCCGGGTGATCTCGTTCGGTTCCGCCCAACGCTCGTAGCGGATCCGCACGCTGCGCTGCTCCCACGTCGCCGCCGCGATCGGCGCCAGGTGGGGGATCGGCTCGGTGCCGAGGTACCACGGCGGAAGGTCGAGGTGGAACCGGTCGGCGACCCGGCCCGCGCGCTCGCGCAGCTGGGCGGGCAGGGCGGCCATCAGCTTGAGCTGCGCGGTGGCCGTCTCGGCGGCCAGGCCGAGCTGGGCGGCCGCGGTCGGCAGCCCGGTCAGGAACAGGGCCTCGGCCTCGTCCGCGGTGAGCCCGGTGAGCCGGGTCCGGTAGCCGTCGAGCAGCCGGTAACCGCCGTCGTGGCCCGGCTCCCCGTACACCGGTACGCCGGCGGCGCCGAGCGATTCGACGTCCCGGTAGACGGTCCGGACGGAGACTTCCAGGGCGTCCGCCAGCTCCTGCGCGGTCATCCGGTTCCGGGACTGCAGCAGCAACAGCAGGGACACCAGACGGGTTGCGCGCATGCCCGTGAGTCTGCCCGGATCCACTGACAGAAGGTGTCAGGGAACCGGCGTTAGCGTCCGGCCATGACCTTGATCGACCGCTACGCGGCGGTGTGGAACGAGCCGGATCCCGCCGCGCGGCGCACCGCCATCACCGAACTGTGGGCCGAGGACAGCACGGAGTACACCGAAACCGCCGAACACTGCGGGTACGACGCCCTCGAGGCCCGGATCACCGGCGCGTACGACCAGTTCGTCGCCACGGGCGAATTCGCCTTCGTCGCCGCGGACGACCGCGTCTCGCACCACGACGCGGTCACGTTCACCACGCACATGGTCCCGGCCACGGGCGGCGCGCCGGTGTGGAGCGGCACCGTTTTCCTCTTCCTCGGCCAGGACGGCCGGATCCGGCGCGACTACCAGTTCACCGGCGCGGAAGCGGACACCCGGGCGGTCGTGGCCGAGTTCCTTACCCGGCTGGCCGAGGGCGACCCGGACCGGATCGCCGCACTGTTCGCCGACGCCGTCGACTGGCGGCTCGACTGGCCCGAGGCAGGGCATCCAGCGGTGCCGTGGATCCGGGCGCGGTCGACGCGCGCCGACGTCGCCGGCCACTTCCGCGAGCTGAACGACTTCCACCGCCCCGGCGATCAGGGCGGGCCGAAGCCGAAGACCCTCGTCGAGGGCCGGGACGCCGTGGTGCTCGGCGAAATCCGCCAGACAGTGCGGGCCACCGGCCGCTCTTACTCGGCTCGCTGCGCGCTCCACCTCACCGTCCAAAACGGCGTGATCACGCGGTACCACGTCTACGAGGACAGCCTTTCCGTCGCAGAGGCGTTCGCCGGTTGAGTTTGGACCGGGGCGCGCAGCTCCGCCGTCGCGAAGTCCGCCATGCCCTTCTCGAAGCCGATTTCCGCCGTGAAGCCCAGCAGCTCGCGGGCGCGGGCGGGGTCGGCCACCACGTGGCGGACGTCGGCCGCGCGGGCGCCACCGACCACCTGGGGTGCCGGGCCGCCGCACGCCCTGGCCAGCTCGACCGCCAGCTCGCCCACCGTGTGCGGGGTGCCGGAGCAGACGTTCACCGGGGTGAGGTCGCCCGCCGGGCCGGCCGTCCTGAGCGCCAGGACGTTCGCCCTGGCGACGTCGTGGACGTGGACGAAGTCCCGCTGCTGGCGGCCGTCCTCCAGCACCCGCGGGGCTTCGCCGCGCACCAGCGACGAGCGGAACAGCGACGCCACCCCGGCGTACGGGGTGTTCTGCGGCATCCGCGGGCCGTAGACGTTGTGGTAGCGCATCGCCCACACGCTGCCGCCCGTCTGCCGGGCCCACGCGCCGGCCAGGTGTTCCTGCGCGAGCTTCGTCGCCGCGTACGTGCTGCGGGGGTTCAGCGGCGCGTCCTCGGGCACCAGCTGCCACGCCAGCTCGGCCCCGCAGGACGGGCAGCGCGGCTCGAAGCGGCCGGCGTCCACATCGGACGCGCGGCGCGGCGACGGCGGCACCACACCGTGGTCCGGGCAGGCGTACCGGCCTTCGCCGTAGACGACCATCGACGACGCCAGCACCAGCTTCCGCACGCCCGCCGCGTGCATCGCGGCCAGCAGCACCGCCGTGCCGTAGTCGTTGTGCAGGGCGTAGGACGGCGCGTCCGACGGGTCGACGCCGTGCCCGACCACCGCCGCCTGGTGGCACACCGCGTCGGCGCCGTCCAGCAGTTCCGCGACGATCTCGGTGTCGGTGACGTCGCCGCGCAGGAACCGGTGCCGCCCGGTGTACGCCGGCGGGGTGCGGGAACCGTGCGCCGTCGGGAGCAGGTTGTCGAGCACCACGACGTCGTCACCGCCATCGGCCAGCAGGTCGGCGATGTGTGATCCGATGAACCCGGCTCCGCCGGTGACCAGTACGCGCACACGGCCACGCTAGGGGGCCGTATGCGAGCTTGCCGAGGGCTGCGCGGTCACGTCACCGGATCGTCAGAACTCACCCGGCACCTCCCGCCGCCGGGTGGCCGAAACCGACTACGGTGGGCGCCATGGAACGGAGTGCACAACGGCTGGGCCGGGCCCTCGTGGTCATCGTGGACGATCGCGTGGCGCACGGCGAGCACGAGGACACCAGCGGCCCGCTGGTCACGGAGCTGCTCGAAGAAGCGGGCTTCATCGTCGACGGCGTCGTGGTCGTCGAGGCCGAGACCGCGGGTATCCGCAACGCGCTCAACACGGCCGTGATCGGTGGTGCCGACCTGGTGATCACCGTCGGCGGCACCGGCGTGCTGCCGCGCGACCGGACGCCCGACGCGACCGCCGGTGTGCTCGACCGCCCGATCCCGGGGATCAGCGAGGCGATCCGCGCGTCCGGCCTGGCCGCCGGCGCGGTGGACGCCGGGATCTCGCGGGGGCTCGCGGGGGTGTCCGGCAGCACGCTGGTGGTCAACCTCGCCGGGTCGCGGTCGGCGGTGCGCGATGGGATGGCGACGCTGACCTCGCTCGTTCCGCACGTGATCGACGAGCTTTCGGGCCTCGAAGAGGTCTGATCCACAGTTGACCGGGCCGGACCTTGGCGAGATCGAGGCCTGGTTCGACGGTGTCCTCGCCGGGCGGATCAGCCGCGACGCGGCTGACCGCTGGGCCATGAAGTGGCTCGGCGACGACTTCGGCGGTCAGGTCGATCTCGACGAGCATCAGCTGTGGGCGCTCGAACTGCTCGGGGGCATCGACCTCACCCACGGGCCGGGAGCGGACTTCCTGCACAGCGAGGAACAGATCCGCGGGTGGCGGGACGAGGTGCGGGCACGCCGTCTGTCGTTCGCTCTGGAGTTGTCAAAGAACAGGGCGTGGGACACTGGGGTCATGCCGGGCGAACAGCGGAAACCCCAGACCAGCAGCGAGCGGCGCCGCCGGGTCGACGAGATCTTCGGGGACGTCCTGCCCGAGACGACCTCCGACGAGCGTGACCCCGAGCGGCGCACCGGTCTCCCGGACGACTGGTACCGGGAGAACCGGCCACCGCACCACGACCGCTGAGCGGGGTCAGTCGCGGCTGTTGTCGCGCTGGGCCTGGGCGCGCAGCAGGTCGCGGATCTCGGTGAGCAGCTCGACGTCGGTGGGCTCGGACGGGCCCGGCTCCTGGCCGCGCTTGCGCCGCTCCTGCACGTGCTTCACCGGCAGCACGATCACGAAGTAGACGACCGCCGCGACCAGCACGAAGTTGATCGCCGCGTTGATCACGCCGCCGAAGTCCAGGAACGTGGCTTCGTTGTTGGCGAAGATCTGGTAGCCGAGACCCTTGGCGGCGTCCGTACCCCCGATCGTGCTGATCAGCGGCTTGATGAGGCCGTTGGTGAACGCCGTGACGATCGCCGTGAACGCCGAGCCGATGACCACCGCGACGGCGAGGTCGACGACGTTGCCGCGCATCAGGAAGTCTTTGAAACCCTTGAACACTTGCTCTCCTCGAGGACGGGCTGGTGGGGGCTAGCGGAGAGTAACCGTTACCGGGTGCTCCAGTGAAATCGCCGCTACCCTCGTCGCGATCGCCTCCGGCAGCCGCAGCAGGACCAGCGGTCCCTTCGCCGCGGACGGCTCCTGGTGCCCGATCGTCACCACCGTGGCCCCGCCTGCCAGCACAGAAGCGGGTGCGCCCGCCTCCGGCGCCGCGACGACGTCCACGCGGCTGCCCGGCGTCAGGAGCTCGGCGACCGCGGCGTCGGCCAGCCGGACCGGCACGGTCGACGTCCCGGGATCACCCGGAACGGGGATGGTGGCCAGCCGGAGGTCGGTCAACGGCTCGCCGGCGCGAACGGCACCGGCCAGCGAGCGCCCGTCGACGAGGTCGAGGGAACTCAGCACGCCGGAAGGACGAGCGTCGTCGGGGAAGTCGGCCAGCCGGACGTCGGCGGCGCGCAAGGCCGCGCCGGCGGGGAGGTCGTGCGCGGCGACGACGGTCGGTTTCGCCGGTGCGCCCCGCGCGGAACCGGGGTTGGCGCACAGCAACGCGCCGGCCAGCAGCAGGCAGGCGGCGAGCCAGCGGCGGATCAGCCGCGTCCGCCGGCCTCGCAGCCGGGACAAGTCGGGTGGGTGGAACCTCGCCAGTGCGTCCACGGTGCCCCCTCGGTCGGATCGGGTGCGACGGCTTGCCGCACGAGATCGACGTTAGGGAAGCCGGACGGGCCGCCGGAAGGGCCTCGTCCGGCACCTGTGGACAACCGGGGTGTTGTGGATAACTCCGCGGCTCAGGAGGCCGCGGCGGTCGTTTTCGTCGTACCCGAGGAGGAAGATGCCGAGCTCGTGTCCGACTTCGACTCCGTCTTGGTCTCGGACTTCGCCGGCGTCGCGGCGGTGCTCGACTTCTTCGAGTCGCGCGAGTCGGTGCGGTAGAACCCGCTGCCCTTGAAGACGACGCCGACCGAGCTGAAGACCTTGCGCAGCGTGCCGGAGCACTGCGGGCAGACGGTCAGGCTCGGGTCCGAGAACGACTGCACGGCTTCGAACCGGTGGTCGCATTCTTTGCAGGCGTACTGGTACGTAGGCACTGACGGCTCCTTTGCTGGCACTCATCCGACCAGAGTGCTAACCCAATTGTGCTTGAAAGCATTCCCCGAAGGCAATTCCTCGTTGCTCACATCGGCAGCTCGAGCACGCCTCGACCGGGCGTCAAGGCCGCGCTCATGCGCACGTCGTGAGGTTCCCCCGGCAGCCGTTCGACCAGCTCTTCGTCCCGGACGACGGCCAGCAGCACCGCACCGGGCGCCGCGAACACCAGCGAGCGATCGTAATGGCCGGCGCCCCGGCCGAGCCGGATGCCCCGGTGGTCGACGGCCAGCGCGGGCACCAAGATCAGCCCGGCCGCCCCGACAGCCTCGCTGCCCAGGCGTTTTCCGCCCGGTTCGCGGATCCCGCGGAACCGGCTCGGCACCAGATCGGCCTCGCCCGTGTACTCGGCCCAGTCGAGCGGATCGGTCCGCGACACGATGACCGGCAGCAACACGCGCGCGCCGCCGGCCGCGAGCGCGTCGACGAGCGCCGCCGTGCCCGGTTCGGTGCCGAACGGCAGGTACGCGCACACCGTGCCGGATGTGACCTTCGACACCGCGCTGACCAGTGCCGATGCCTCCCGGGCGTGCGATTCGGCGGTCTGGTCCGCCCGCGCGCGGGTCAGCCGGTCACGCCACTCCGCCTTGCTCAGGTGCTCATTGCCCAGCGCGTGCATGACCTCACGTTAGGCTTTGCGCCCATGACGGGCGCCGCAACCACCCAGACGTTCAGAACCGCCATCGTGCCGGCCGCCGGCCTCGGGACACGGTTCCTCCCGGCGACGAAGGCCGTGCCCAAGGAACTGCTGCCCGTGGTGGACACGCCGGGCATCGAGCTGGTCGCGGCCGAGGCCGCCGCCGCCGGGGCGGAACGCCTGGTCATCGTGACCTCGCCGGGCAAGGAAGCCGTCGTCAAGTACTTCGAGACGCAGCCCGAGCTGGAGGAGAACCTCAAGGCCAAGGGCAAGGACGAGCTGCTCGAAAAGGTCCGCCGCGGGCCCGCGCTGCTCGCCGTCGAGACCGCGATCCAGGAGCAGGCACTCGGCCTCGGCCACGCCGTCGCGCAGGCCGAGCCGAACCTGACGCCCGACGACGAGGCCGTCGCCGTGCTGCTCCCGGACGACCTCGTGCTGCCGACCGGCGTGCTCGAGCGGATGAGCGCGGTCCGGGCCGAGCACGGCGGCAGCGTGCTCTGCGCGTTCGACATCCCGAAGGCCGAGATCTCGCCGTACGGCGTGTTCGACGTCAGCGACACCGACGACGAAGACGTCAAGCGCGTGCACGGGATGGTCGAGAAGCCGAAGCCGGAGGACGCGCCGTCGACCTACGCCGCGGCCGGGCGCTACCTGCTCGACCGGGCGATCTTCGACGCGCTGAAGCGGATCACGCCGGGCAGCGGCGGCGAACTGCAGCTGACCGACGCGGTCGCGCTGCTGATCACCGAGGGGCACCCGGTGCACATCGTCGTTCACCGCGGCGGACGCCACGACCTGGGGAATCCGGGTGGTTTCCTGCGCGCCGCGGTCGATTTCGCGCTTGAAACGCCCGAGTACGGTCCATCTTTACGGGCGTGGCTGACGGAACGGATCGGGACAGATCGCCCATGACGGAATCCCTCGACGCGGCACGGCCCGAAGTGGCCGAGGAGGAGGCCGAGTTCCGCTCGGTCGACGCGCAGATCTCCATGACGCTGGACGCCGCCGTCCGGCCCCGGCCGGTGCGGGTGGCGATCTCCGAGGCCCAGGGCCTGCTCTGCGCCGAGGAGGTCGTCGCCGAGCACGCGCTGCCCGGGTTCGACCAGGCCGCGATCGACGGGTACGCGGTGCGCAGCGTCGACGTGCGCACCGCCGGGCAGGAGCCGGTGCAGCTGCCGGTCGTCGGGGAGATCGCGGC
>NZ_JAAGNB010000864.1:0-16199 GCF_010550475.1 Amycolatopsis sp. SID8362 | reverse complement strand
CCCGAAGCAGCCCCCTGCGCCACCGGCCGGACCCAAGGCCGCCGCCCCTGCCCCGCCCGGCAAGGACAAGAAGGAGCAGGCCGCACCGGACAAGCCCGCGGCGGACAAAGCCGCCAAGAAGGAAAAGGCGGCCGGCCCCCGCTCGCCCGGCGCGGACCCGAAGTTCCAGGCGCTCAAGAAGGACGTCACCGCCAAGAAGAAGGCCATCGGCTCGAGCCACCCGCCGGCGACCGCGGAAGCCGGCTCGGCTCAGGCCGCCGCGGAGCCCCCGGCCGACGACCGCGAGGCGCGGGGCAAGGCGGCCCACGCCGAGGACATGGACGCCGCGCAGCCCAAGGAGTTCAACAAGCAGGAGTTCGTCGCCGCGGTCAAGAAGGCCGTGGCCGACCGAGCGCCGAAGAACCTCGACGAGGCCGACAAGTTCAGCGGCTCGGGCAAGGCCGAGGAGGTCAAGAACGAGGTCCAGGGCAAGGTCGGCGAGGGCAAGGACGCCTCGGCCAAGGAGATCGCCGACACCACCGCCGCGCCCCCGCAGCCGGCGCCGGACGGCAAGCAGGTCGTGCCGATGGCTCCGGACAAGGTGCCGGGCAAACCGGCCACGCCCGACCCTGACCGGGCCGCGCCCGACCGGCTGCCGCCGTCGGCGACGGACATGTCGGCCGGGCCGGAGCAGGTCAAGCAGGACATGGCCCAGGCGAACGTCACCGAGCAGCAGCTCGACGCCGGCAACTCGCACGAGCCGCAGTTCGACAAGGCGGTCAAAGAGAAGAAGACGATGGACGCCCACTCCGAGGCGGCGCCGAAGAAGCTGCGTGCCGCGGAGTCCGGTGAGCTCAAGCAGGTCAAGGCGACCGCGGCGGCACAGGGCGCGGCCGCGATGGCCGGCATCCACGCCACCCGGGTGACGACCGGCAAGCAGGTGGGCACCGGCAAGGGCGGCGCGAAGAAGAGCGACGAGGACAAGCAGAAGGAAGTCACCGGCCTGCTCCAGAAGCTCTTCGACCAGACGAAGACCGACGTCGAAAAGATCCTGACCGACCTGGACAAGAAGGTCGACGACGAGTTCACCGCCAAGGAGAAGGTCGCCCGCGACCGGTTCACCCAAGAGCACGAAGACGGGATGCGCCGCTACAAGGACGAGCGCTACGGCGGCTGGTGGGGCTGGACGAAGTGGGTCAAGGACAAGTTCGCCGGCCTGCCGGAGGAGGCCAACCGGATCTACGAGCACGCCAGGGACAACTACCTGGCGGCGATGGACCGGATCATCACCGAGATCGCCGACACGGTCGACGGCGAGCTGAAACGCGCGAAGGAGCGCATCGCGGCCGGCCGCAAGGACATCAAGGACGCGGTGGACAAGCTGCCGGCCGAGCTCAAGGCCATCGGCCGGTCGGCGGCCGCCGACTTCGACGCCAAGTTCGACGAGCTGGCGGACACCGTCAACGAGAAGGGCAGTGACCTGGTCGAGAGCCTGGCCACCAGGTACACCGACGCGGTCAAGTCGGTCGACGACGAGATCGCCGCGGAGAAGGAGAAGAACAAGGGCCTGGTGGCCAAGGCGGTGGCGGCGATCGGCGGCGCCATCAAGGCCATCATCGAGCTGGGCAAGCTGCTGCTCGGCGTGCTGGCCAAGGCGGCGTCCGCCGTCGGCTACATCCTCAAGAACCCGATCGGCTTCCTCGGCAACCTCGTCACCGGCGTCGGCGGCGGGCTGAAACTGTTCATGAAGAACGCGGGCCGGCACCTGGAGCAGGGCGTGCTGGCGTGGCTGCTGGGCACGGGCATCGGCGCGTCGGCCGGGCTCACGCTGCCGGCCACGTTCGACATCGCCGGCATCCTGATGCTGATCGCCACGCTGCTCGGGCTGTCGTGGCCGAACATCCGCTCGCGCCTGGCCCGCAAGGTCCCCGAGCGGGCCATCACCGCGGCCGAAACGGCGATCCCCCTGGTCTCGGAGGTCAAACGCCGGGGCGTGGCCGGCATGTGGGACGACCTGAAGACCCGCGTCGGCGACCTCAAGAAGGACCTGATCGGCAAGCTGGTGAGCTACCTGCTGCCGACGATCGTCATCGCCGGGATCACCTGGATCGCGTCGCTGTTCACGCCGGCGTCGGCGTTCATCCGCGCCTGCAAGATGATCATCGACATCATCCGCTTCGTCGTCACCAACGCCCGCCGGATCATCGAGTTCGTCAACGCGGTCCTCGACGCGGTGATCGCCATCGCGAAGGGCGGCACCGGCGGCGTTCCCGCGTTGGTGGAGAACGCGCTGGCCCGGGCGATCCCCGTCCTGATCGGCGCGCTGGCGGCCCTGCTGGGCATCGGCGGCATCGCCGCCAAGGTCAAGAACATCTTCCAGCAGCTCGCCCGCCCGGTGAACCGCGCCATCGACTGGGTCATCGACAAGATCTCCGGCCTGGTCAAGAAACTGTGGGCCAAGCTCAAGCCGAAGCCGAAGAAGAAGCGCCCACCGGCACGCCCGAAGCGGCCGCGACGGCCGGTCCGGGACCGCACGCGCAAGCGCCGCCGCCCCGACCGGCGCCGGCCGGGGAAGCGACGCCCGGACCGTCGCAAGGACCGCCGCGACAAGCGGGCCGACAAGAAGAAGCGCTCCCTGGACGCCGCGCTGCGGGAGGCCACCCGCCTGCTCAAGGACCCGGACGCGACACCGGAAAGCATCCAGCGCAAGCTGCCCGCCATCAAACGGCGGCACAAGCTCACGTCGATCCGGCTGAAGAAGATCGGGAAGGACTCCTACGCGATCCGGCTCGCCATCAACCCGGAGGCGGAGACGCGGCCGGAGGAACTGTTCCCCTACGAGGTCGGCAGGGCCAAGGGCGGGTTCACCATCAGCCGGCGCGAAGGCGTGGTCGACCAGCTCAGCCCGCACCGGATCCCGATGGAGGGGCTCGACAAGCGGACCGGCTTCGTCGTCACCATCGCGACCATCCCGGCCGGTGTGAAGGACAACCCGGACCTGGCCATCCGGTACCTCACCACCGGCTGGGAGGGCGGCACCAGGGACATCGCGGCCGCGCGGACCGCCGTCGTCATCGGGGTCAACGGGCTCGAACACCTCGATCCCGCCAAGGGGAAGAACGAGATCTCCAAGGCCGTCGACGACGTCCACAAGACGCCGGAACTCCTCCTGGCCGTGTTCGGCTTCGTCTGGACGCCGCGGTGGGTCAAGCGCGGTACGGACCACGCCGTCCCGTTCTCCGACGTCCGCGCGGCGTACAACGAGCTGTCCGACCCCAAGGTGCGCAAGCACGCCGAGCAGCAGGAGAAGGGCCTGCGGGACAAGAAGGCGTTGCCGTACGGCCTGTTCCGCCAGGAGGTGCTCGGCTCCCCCTACGTCAGCACCGCGGTCAGCGTGCTCAAGGACATGAACGACGTCGTGTACGTCGTGGGCCAGGACGCCGACACCGGTGCCGCGGCCAAGAACGCGATGGGTGTGCTCGCCGCGTACCAGAAGGTGCTCGACGAAATGGAGCAGGACCCGCTGCTCGTCGTCGGCGGCTACCACTTCGCCGGGTACAAGTGGACGAAGCGCGGCTCCAAGCGCCGGGAACAGCTGACCGTCCAGTTCAACGAGATCGACCGGGCGGTCCGGGTCGCGATCAACGAGAAGTACCCGCAGATGCTCTACCCGACCGAGCCCAACATGCTGATCAAGGCGTTCGAGAACCGCCAGGGCCGGCTCCGCGGCATCTTCCAGGACACCAGGGCCAAGGCGTTGCTCGCGGCCCAGGGCGAGATCTACGGCGTCGGCGCGGCGGAGGGCCGCTTCCTGCGCAACCGGCTGATGGAGATCTTCGGCGTCGAGTTCAAGATCGTCTTCGTGCCGGAGGTGAGCACGGTGACGAGCCCGGAGCCCGGCGACGTCAGACGCCGCCTCGAGTCGACCCCGGCCCACGTCCGCGCCTCGGCCAGGCAGAAGCAGCTCCTCGTGGAGGACGGCAAGGTCGTCGAGTCCGACACCATCCGCCGCGCACACCGGGCCTACGCGATGATGATGCAGTCCCAGACGATGACCAGCGCCGTGAACCTCGCCCGGGAGTTCACCTTGGCCACACCGGAACTGAGTGCGTTGTCCCGGAGTGCGCGGAGCGATTTCCAGGCCAGGCTCGAAGAACTCGTCTTCGTCCACGTCGAGGAAGCCGCGCTGCTGATGGCGGACAAGCCCAAGCTGACCGGGAACAGCCCCGAGATCAAGGCCCAGCTGAACAAGCTCCGCGACGGCGTCGCTACCCTGGTGGACCTGCTGCCGGCACGCGGCCGGGAAGAGGCACAGGCGGCCCTCACCAAGGCGGACGAGTTGACCCAGGCGATCATCGACGCCATGACGGCCGCGGAGCTCAAGACCGTCTGGAAACCGCTGAGCAGTCTGCTGAAGACGATCGACCGCGAACGACGTAGCCGCGAAGGCGGGGCACGATGAGTCTCGAGGAACTGCGCGCGGAGGCGTCGCGCGACGACTACCCCTCGATGGCCCGGCTGGCGCGGGCCCTGTACGAGACCGGGCTCGGCCCGCGCGAGGTCCTGCGCGAGTGCTTCGGCGTCGAGTTCCCCGCCGAGTTCTTCGTGCTGCACGAGGCCGACCCGTCGCTGCTGTTCCTCTTCACCAATCAACCGGCGAAGCTGGCGGTGCCGCTCGACCGCGGCGGACCGCCACCGGCGGCCAACCCGATGAGCAAGACCGAGCGGGACGTCTTCACCCGCGATCCGGACCTCGTGCCGCTCGTGTTGTGCCTCAAGGCCTACGCCGCCTTCGGTGGCAAGTTCCTGTGCTACCGCCTCAGTGAGCTGGCGGCGGGCCGGTCGACGGTCTTCGCCATCGAGCGCTACGCCACGCCGGACAGCGAGATCACGCGTGCCGGGGACTCCCTGCTGGCGGCCCTGTACGAGCACCACACCGCCCACCTGGCCTGGGTCGAGGCGGAGGAACGCGCCACGGCGGGCCAGAGCGGCGGCGGCACGGTGGACGAGGAAGACATCGCGATCGCCCAGGAACGACTCGTGGAGATCGAGGACCTGCGACGGCAGGTCTGAGTCAGGCCTGGAACGCGTGGATCACGTGCACGGCGAACCGCCGGGCCGCCGCGGCCGGGATGCCGCTGCCCGCCGTGAGCATGAGGACCAGGTCGTTCACGGTGACGTCCGGCCGCAGGTGACCCGTGGCCTTGGCGCGGCGGATGAGTTCCGCCGCCGCGGTCAGGGACGAAGCTCTCATGGCCCCGAAGTCCAGCGCCTGCGGGTACGCCGACTTCACCACCTCGATGAAGCCGTGGTCACGCACTTGCAGCGCGCACAGCTTCTCTACGACGAAGCAAAACCCACGCCAGGCGTCAGGATCGGCGAGCCCTTGAGTCAACGTGGACTGCCAAACGCGCGACTGGTCCGTGAACGCCTCGGTGACCAGCGTCCGCTTCGTCGGGAAGTGGCGGTACACCGTCGCGGGGCCGACTTCGGCGCGGCGGGCTATTTCGCGGATCGGGACGTCCGGTCCGGCCGCGCCGATCGCCGTGCGGGCCGCGGTGAGGATGCGGGCGCGGTTGTCGCCGGCGTCGGTGCGAGGCAAGCGGGCGGTCATCGCTCTCACTTTAGGTGAACGCGGACGGCGGTTCGTTAGCGTGGCGGGACATGAGCAGGCACGACGGCGACAGCTGGGACGAGACATCCGGTGTGGGGGCGACCGCCACCCTCGCCGCCGTGGCCCGGGCGGTGGCGAGCCGGGAGAACGGCATCGACGACCCGTTCGCCGCGCCGCTCGTGCGGGCCGTCGGCGTCGATCTCCTCACCCGGCTGGCGACCGGCGAGACGGCTCCCGGTGAGCTGGTCGGGCGGGGCGCGATCGACGGGGCCAAGGTGCGGACCAGGTTCTACGACGGCTTCTTCCTCGACGCGGCGGACGCGGGTGTCACGCAGGTCGTCATCCTGGCTTCGGGCCTGGATTCCCGCGCCTACCGGCTGCACTGGCCGGCCGGGACCGTGGTGTACGAGGTCGACCGGCCGCGGGTCGCGGAGTTCAAGACCCGGGCCATGGCCGGGTTCGGCGCGGTGCCCACGGCCGAGCGGCGGGTGGCCGCGGTGGACCTGCGCGACGACTGGGCCGGCGCGCTGCGCGCCGCCGGGTTCGACCCGGGCCTGCCGACCGCGTGGAGCGCCGAAGGTCTGCTGGGCTACCTGCCGCCGGAGGCGCAGGACCGCTTGCTGGACACCATCACCGGCCTCAGCGCGCCGGGGAGCCGGCTGGCGACCGAGAGCCGGCCGAACCCGCGGCCGGGCGAGGAGGAGCGGACGAAAGCGAGCTTGGACCGCATCTCCGCGCGCTGGCGCGAGCACGGCTTCGAGCTGGACCACGCGGGGCTGCGGTACTTCGGGCCGCGCAACGAAGCCGCCCCCTACCTGGCCGGGCTCGGCTGGACGGTGACCGGCAGCAGCGTCCGGGACCTCTTCGCCGCCTACGGACTTCCGCCGCTGGCCGACGACGGGCTGCGGATGGGCGGCGTCCGCTACGTCACCGGGATCCGGTAGCGGCCGCGGCGATGTCGAGCGCGGCTTCCGCGGGGGAGCGGTCGTCGGCGTCGTCGCCGCGTTCGGGGTGGGTGGCCACCGAGCCGGGATCGACCGCTTCGACGTGGATCCCGGCACCGCGCAGTTCGGCGGCCAGTGCCGTGGTCAGGCCTTCGAGGGCGTACTTGGCCAGCGCGTACCCGGGCGCCCGGACGGCGTCGACGTCGGCGCCGATCTGCGCGGCGGCGCCGCTGGAGACGTTGACGATCCGGGCGGCGGGCGCGGCCCGCAGCAGCGGCAGGCAGGCCTGCGTGAGTGCCCAGGTGCCGAGCACGACGACGTCGTAGGAAGCGCGGGCCGCGGCGATGTCCGCGTCCAGCAGGGAGGTCACGGTGAAGTCGGGCATGTTCGCCGCGTTGTTGACCAGCGCGTCGAGGCGCCCGGCCGTGGCGCGGAGGTGCTCGGCGCAGGCCTCGACATCCGCCGGGTTCGTGAGGTCGAGGCGCACGGCGTCGGCGGAGAGCCCTTCGGCGACGAGCTGATCGGCCAGCTCCCGGGTCTGCTCGAGGTTCCGCCCGGCGAGGACGGCGTGGTAGCCGCGGGTGGCGAGTTCACGGGCCACGGCGAAGCCGAGCCCGCGCGCCCGGCTCGCGCCGGTGACGAGGGCGACTTTGGATTCGTTCATGACTCCTACTGTAGGGAACTCCTACAATTGTGCCAACCCGCTTTCTTGACCTAGGATCACGGCCATGTCCTCCGCCGACCGCCCGCGGGCCCTGCTGCGCTGGCCGACCTACCTGATGGGCCGCCTCCACCGCGCCGGCGTCGCGCGCATCGACGAAGAGCTGGTGGCGGTGGGCACGTCGTTGCGCGAGTTCTACGTCCTGGTCTGCGTCGGCGAGTACGGGCCGCTGTCCCAGCAGTCCGTCGCCGACCGGCTCGGCCTCGACCGCAGCGACCTGGTGAAGGTGCTCGACCGCCTGGAAGCGGCGGGCTGGGTCGTGCGCGAACGGGACACCGAGGACCGCCGCCGGCACGTGCTGACGTTGACCGGCGACGGCCGCGCGGTGGTGGCGAAGACCGAGGAGATCTCGGGCGCGGTGACCGGTGAGCTGCTCGCCCGGCTGACCCCGCGCGAACAGGACACCCTGCACCGGTTGCTGCTGAAGGCTTCCGGGGATCAGGCGGACCGGTAGCGGCTCGCGAGTTCGGGGCGCTGGCCGCCGAACGCCGCCAGCTCCGCCCCGAAGACCGACTCCAGCAGCCCGCCGTCCTCCACCCCCGGCGCGCACACGACCTCGTCGAGCTCCAGCCCGCGCAGGGACGCCGAGACGACGTCGTCGGCGCTCATCCGCGGCACCGCGCTCAGGTCCAGGCCTTGGCGGGAGTGGAACTCGGTCGCGACCACCCCCGGGCACACCACCTGCACGCGGACGCCGGTGCCGTCCAGCTCGGCGCTCAGCGTCTGCGACATCGTGACCAGGTGGGCGAGGGTCCCGGCGTAGACGGTCCGCCGCGGCAGCTGTGCCTGCGGGGCTGGCCCGCTGAAGGCGATCATCCCCGCCACGTTCACGATCGCGCCGCGCCCGCGTTCCACCATGCCCGCCACGGCCGCGCGCGCGAGCAGCGTGGGGGCGAGGACCTTGACCTTGACCAGTTCGCGGGCCTTGGCCGCGGGAAGCTCTGCGAACGGCATGTAGTGCGCGACACCGGCGTTGTTCACCAGCAGGTCGAGCGGCTCGGTGCCGGCGATTTCCGCGACCGCGTCGATGCCGTCGTCGGTGGCCAGGTCGGCCGCCACGGTGCGGACCTTGACCCCGGTGTGGGCGGCGGCGAACTCGTCGAGCCGCTCCTGGCGCCGTCCGACGAGCACCAGGTCGTGGCCGTCGGCGGCCAGGCGCTCGGCGAACGCCCGGCCGATGCCCGACGTCGCGCCGGTGACGAGGGCGAGCTTGCTCATGATCGAACGTCCTTCCGGAGGGGTGGGGCGGGCGCGAGCGCGGCGGAACCGAGCAGCGCCAGCTTGTCCGCGGCGTCGGTGCCGGGATCGGGGTGGTAGACCGCGAGCACGAGCCCCGGGGCGTCGCTGAGCAGCAGCTTTTCCCGGTTCAGCACCAGTTCGCCGACCTGCGGGTGGGCGAAGCGCACGGTCGCGCCCCGCCGGTTCGCGACGTCGTGGCGGGCCCACAGCTCCCGGAACCGGGGACTGGCCAGGGAAAGCTCCCCGACGAGCTCGATGAACCGCGGGTCGCCGGTCTCCGTCCCGACCGACTGGCGGAACCCCGCCACCAGGCTCTGGGTGGCGAGGTGCCAGTCGGGGAAGAGGGCCTGCTCGGCCGGGTCGAGGAAGACGTCCCGCAGCCGGTTGGCGCCGGCGACGAGCCGCGGCGAGATCGCCTCGGCGAGCGGGTTGGCCGCCAGCACGTCGAGGTAGCGGCCCTCGACGAACGCGGGCAGCCCGACCGCCGCGAGGAACTTGACCACGCCGGGTGGGACGGTCTCCTTGCGGCGCCGCCGTCGTTTCGGTGGCCGCTGCTCGGTGAGGCCGATCAGGTACGCCGTGGTGTCGTCGTCGAGCTGCAGCACGCGGGCGATCGCTTCGAGGACCTGCCGCGACGGGTTGCGGTCGCGGCCCTGCTCCAGGCGCAGGTAGTAGTCGGCGCTGATGCCGGCCAGCTGCGCGACCTCTTCCCGGCGCAGCCCCGGCACCCGCCGCACGCCGCCGGCCGGGATGCCCGCCCGCTCGGGCGAAAGCAGCTCCCGGCGGGCGCGGAGGTGATCGCCCAGGAGGTTCGGTTCGTCGGTCACCACTTCACGGTAATCCGCGCGCGGCGCCCGTGCCTGGTCCTGTCACCCCCAGGAACATCCGTCCGATGTGGACGGATCAGCCGACCGGGAACTTGACGCCGGTGAGCTCTTCCGACACCGTCCACAGGCGACGCTGCACCGCGACGTCGTAGGACTGCGGGCTCGAGGCGACGACCTGCGGGCGCCCGCGGTAGCCGCCGAGGCCGTCGGGGCCGTAGTACTGGCCGCCGAGGGCGGCGGGGTCGGTCGCGGCGCGCAGGATCGGGAGCGCGCCCCGCTCCGAGCTCTGGGTGAACAGCGGCGCGACGGCCGGGAACAGCGCGCGGACGATCGCGGGGGAGTTGCGCATCAGCTCGGTGCGCGCCACGCCGGGGTGCGCGGCGACGGCGGCGGTGGTGCCGCGCGGCGCCAGCCGGCGCTGCAGCTCGTAGCTGAACATCAGGTTGGCGAGCTTGGCCTGCCCGTAGGCGGCGACGCGGTCGTAGGAGTTCTCCCACTGCAGGTCGTCGAAGTGGATCGCGGCGCGGATGCGGTGGGCGATGCTGGCGACCGTCACCACGCGGGACCCCTCGACCGGCAGCAGCAGGTCGAGCAGCAGCCCGGTGAACGCGAAGTGCCCGAGGTGGTTGGTGCCGAACTGCAGCTCGAAGCCCTCGCGGGTGGTCTGCCGCGGCGGGTACATGACGCCGGCGTTGTTGATCAGCAGGTCGATCTTCGGCAGCGTGCCGCGCAGGTCCGCGGCGGCGGCGCGCACGGAGTCCAGGGAGGCGAGGTCCAGCTCCTGCACGGTGACGTCGGCGTTCGCACCCAGCTTGGCGGCCGCCTTCTTGCCCTTCTCGACGTCGCGCACGGCCAGCACCAGGGTCGCGCCGCGCTCGGCGAGCGCCTTGGCGGTGTCGAAGCCGAGCCCGGTGTTGGCGCCGGTGATCACGGCGACGCGGCCCTGCTGGCTCGGGATGTCGCGCTCGGTCCAGTTCCTGCTCATGACGGTCCCTCCGGTGGCGGCCCTTGCGGACCGGCGGTCTGTTATGTCTCCGACGCTAAGGAACCGTCGGTCTGTTGTCAAGAGACTGTCGGTCTTTAACTTCGCGCGAGGAGCGTTAGGCTGATCTCATGACCTTCCAGCGGGCGCGCAGCGCGGAGCAGCGAGAGGCGCGGCGGCGCACGATCCTCGACACGGCGCTGGCCATGCTCGACGAGATGCCGGTGGCCGACGTGAGCCTCAACGAGCTCAGCCGTCGGGTCGGCCTGGCGAAGTCGAACGTGCTGCGCTACTTCGAATCCCGCGAAGCCGTCCTGCTCGAACTGCTCCAGGTCGCGCTGCGGGACTGGCTGGCCGAGGTGGCGGACGAACTGGCCGCCGGCGTCGACCGGGACGCGCCCGCGCGTCTTCGCGGCGACGCGTTCGCGGCCGTGGTCGCGCAGTCCCTGGCCCGCCGCACGGTGCTGTGCGACCTGATCGGCGCGCAGGCGGGTGTCCTGGAGCACAACGTGTCGGTCGATGTCGTGGTGCGGTTCAAGCAGTCGGCCCTGGCGGGGCTGGAGTCGATGGCCGACCTGCTGCGGAGCTACGTCCCCGAGGTGGGCGAGGAGGCGGCGTCGGTCTGCCTGACGGCGATGATCCTGACCGGCGGGCTGTGGACGCACTGCCGCCCGTCGCCGAGCGCACTGGCGGCGTACGAGGCGGACCCGGCGCTGCGGGCGTTGCACTTGGAGCTGGCGCCGGCGCTGCAGCACGGGTTGGCGACGCTGATCTCGGGAGCCATGGCCCGCTGACGGCTACGGCCGCCGGGCACGCCGACAGTGCCGATCGGCAACGTCATGAACGACCCTTTCATCTCGCCAAACGTCAGGGGTCCGGCAAAGTCAGCTCGGCCCGCGACGACATGAATGAGTCATTCACGTCATCGGACGACAGGGCTCCGGCAAAGTCGGTTCGAGCGTTCGTCACGCTCTGCCCGGAGTGGCCAACACGCCGTCCGGAACGGCCAACATGGCGCCTGGAGTGGCCACCATGGCACACGATGCGCCCCTGTCGGCGTGTTGGCCGTTCTCGTGCT
Source organism: Amycolatopsis sp. SID8362 (assembly GCF_010550475.1). Lineage (NCBI taxonomy): Bacteria > Bacillati > Actinomycetota > Actinomycetes > Pseudonocardiales > Pseudonocardiaceae > Amycolatopsis > Amycolatopsis sp. SID8362. The sequence continues at coordinate 4,815 of NZ_JAAGNB010000864.1, read as the reverse complement.
CGCCGTGCCCACCTGGGCGGTGACTTTGCCGGAGCCCTGTCGTCGGACGAGGTGAAAGGGCCGTTCACTACGTCCCGGGCCAGGGCCCCGGCAAAGTCGCGCCGGCGAGCGGGTGACCGGCCGCGGGCCGGCCGCGTGGTCTGCGCGGCGTCGCGGGGATGTCGTGAATGGGTCATTCATGTCGTCTGGTGAGGTGAATGACTCTTTCATGTCATCGCGGACCGCCGGACCGGCCGCGCCGGCGCGAGTTTGCCGGACTCTGTCGTCGGACGTGGTGAAAGGGTCGTTCATGACCTCCGGACCCGGAGTCTCGGCTACGGCCGTCTTGACACGGTTGCTCACTCATTCATACATTTGTTGTCACTTTGTATGAATGACGGGAGTTGATCCGCATGCGGCTCGGCCAGACCGCCGTCGTCCTGGGCGGCAGCGCCGCCGGTCTCTGCACCGCCGGTGCCCTCGCGCCCTTCTTCGAGCGGGTGCTCGTGCTGGAACGCGACCGGCTGCCGGCCGGTGCCGAACACCGGCGCGGGGTGCCGCAGAGCAAGCACCCGCACTTCCTGCTGAACTCGGGGCGGCGGGCGATCGGCGCGCTGTTCCCCGGGTTCGAGGACGACCTGATCGCGGCGGGCGGGCTGCACCTGATGCCGTCCATGGACGCGGCCTACCTCGACGGCGAGGGCTGGTCGGCGCGCAAGCGCAGTGCGATGACGATGATCTACGGCTCGCGGATCCTCATCGAGCGGGTGCTGCGCGACAAGGTGCGGGAGCTGTCGAACGTCGTCATCCGCGAAGGGGTCACCGCCGGTGGCCTGACCTTCGACGGCGGGGCGGTCGCCGGGGTCGAGGCCGGTGGTGAGCACCTCGACGCGGACTTCGTCGTCGACGCCATGGGCCGCGGCTCAGCCGTCGCCGGCTGGCTGGCGGCGGCCGGGTGGCCCGAACCGGAGACGCGGACGCTCGACGCCAAGGTCACCTACACCTCGCGCTGGTACGACCTGCCCGCCGAGCGCCCGGCGTCCTGGTGGTGGCGGCACCTGGTGATCATGCCGACCCCGGACAAGGGCGAGCACCCCGCCGAGCACGACTTCCTGGTCAACTTCTTCCCCGTGGAAGGCAACCGGGTCATCGCCTGCATGGGCTCGTGGGGACTCGAAATGCCGCGCACCACCGACGCGTTCGCCGAAGTGGCCCGCCGGGTGCGGACGCCGTTGTTCGCGGCCGCGATGGAGCGGTGCGAGCCGACGTCCGAAGTGCACCTCACCCGCTCGACCGGCAACAAGTGGCGCCGCTACGACCGCCTGCGCACGCCGCCGCGCGGCCTGGCGTTCGTCGGGGACGCGATCTGCGCCTTCAACCCCTTCTACGCGCAGGGGATCAGCTCCGCGGCGGGCTCGGCGCTGCTCCTGCGCGAACACCTTTCCCGCGCCGGCCGCCTCGACGACGGCTTCAGCAAGCGCTTCCTCGCCGCGCAGCGCAAGGCGCTCCAGGTGCCGTGGCGGCTCGCGATGGCGCGGGACCAGGGCTACGAATGCGCCGAGGGCACGGAAAAGCCGCCCGAGTGGAAACGCCGGGTGCTCGCGGCGGTGTCCGCGCCGGCGTTCAGCCTGATCGTCGGCGCCGCCCGGGAAGACGATGTCGTCGACGAGCACTTCGCCAAGGTGTTCAACCTCGACGAGTCGCTGGGGGACATGCTGGGCAACCCGCGGGTGCTCGCCGGGCTCGTGCGCTACCGCGTCCGCGCGGCGCTGGGGCGGCACCGGGTCCCGTTCGGGTTCGATCCCCGCGCCGAACCGCCTGCCACGGACTATTCGACGGTGGCCACGCGATGAGCCCGGCGTGCGGGCCGGACGCCGAGGCCGTCACCCGCGGGCTCGGGTTCGACTGCCACGACGTCTCCCCGGTGGTGTCGGTCCGCTTCCCGTGGGACCTGGCGGACTGGACGATGCCGGTGCTCGAAGCGCTCGTCGTCGCCGGTGCCGTTTTCGCGCTGGTGCACGCCCTTCGCCGGTACCGCGCGGGTGATCCGGTCAACCTGGCGCTGTGGGGCGCTTCCCTGGTCTACCTCTTCGTCACCGAACCACCGCTGTACTTCCCGGAGTGGTTCGGCCTCGACCGGCTGTACGGCTTCATCTTCGCCCACAACCGGTTCACCGTGCAGTTCATGGGGGACCGGCTGCCGCTCTACATCGTGGCGTTCTACCCGGCGTTCAGCCAGCTCGCGTACGAAGTCGTGCGGTCGCTCGGGATCTTCCGGCGCGGCGCGCTGCGCGGCTCGGTGGCCGTCGCCTTCGTGTGCCAGGTGTTCTACGAGGTCTTCGACCAGATCGGGCCGCCGCTGAAGTGGTGGGCCTGGAACCCCGGCAACGCCATCGTCAACCACCCCGCGCTCGCGACGGTGCCGATGACCAGCATGCTGCTGTTCGCCTCGGTTTCGATGGCGGCGATGACCTACCTGGCCGTGCGCCTGCGCGGCCGGGCCGCGTTCCTGCTGGCCGGTGTGCTCACGCCGTTGGCGATGGTGGTCGCCGGCCTTCCGGCGAGCCTGTTCCAGGGCGACTTCACGGCGCAGGCGTGGATCCTCGGCGCCGAACTGGCCCTGGTCTGGCTGGGCGGCGGCTGGATCGTCGCCACCCAGCGGTCCCCGGTGGACGTGTCCGCCTTCGCCCGGATCTACCCCGCCGTCTACCTGGGAGTGCTGGCCGTCATCTGGCTGGCCTCGCTGCCGTCCCACGACGTCCCGATCGGAAGCGGGCTGTACGCGCTCGCCTGCTTCGCCGCGGCCGGCCTGGTGCTGGCCGCGCTGCACCGGGCCCGCCGGCCCGCGCCGGTGTGACCGTCGGGGAAGATGACGGGCATGGGGCACCACGGATGGCGGGGCAACCCGCCCGGCACGGAAGACGAGGCACGCCGCCGCATCGTCGAGGCGGCGACGGCGTGCCTCGACCGCGTCGGGCTGGCGAAGACGAGCCTGTCCGATGTGGCCGCCGAAGCCGGCGTCACGCGGCAGACCGTCTACCGCTACTTCCCGAGCCTGAAGGACATCCTCCGCGCGGTCGGGCTGGCCGGGGTCGAGGAGTTCGCCGCGCGGATGGAACGCCACCTGGCCACGTTCGGCACCGCGACCGAAGCCGCGGTGGAATCGGTGGTCTGGGCCGTCCGCACGGTGCCCGGCGAGCCGCACCTCGGTCTGCTGCTGCAGGCGGGCGAAGCCGACTTCTTCACCGACGGCGTGATTTCGCCGCTCGCGTTCTCCTTCGGCACGCGCATCCTCCGCAACGTCCCGGTCGACTGGGCGGCGGCGGGCGTCACCACCGAGGAGGACCTGCGCGGTCTCGCCGAGATCCTGATGCGCCTGTTCATGTCGTTCCTGCAGCACCCGACGGCCCCGCCGCTCACGGACGACGAGCTGCGCGCGCTGGTCCGCCGCTGGCTCGGCCCGGCCCTCGGCGGCTGACCTCAGACCTCCGTGATGCGCGGCGACTTGAGGTATTCGACGAGGTTCGGGGGCGCGTAGGGCGGCCGCATGTTCTCGTGGCGGTGCTGCGCGCACGACGCGAGCGACTCCGACGGCGGGTCCACCACGCCGATCTCGCGGTCGATCGAGCCGAACCACTTGTACAGCCGGTTCAGCGAGTTGTGCAGCACGCCGAGGTCGTCCGCGGGCGGCAGGCCGTCGAACCCGTCCGGGGTGAAGACCAGCCCGCACTTCTCGGCCCTGGCCACCAGCCAGTGCAGGGCGAGCCCCGACAGGCCCTGCTCGGGGTAGCCGCCGCCGACGTCGGAGTGGGCGCCGCAGAACCAGACCTGCTCGCGCTCCTGGCCGTCCGCGCCGGGCGAGGGCTGCCAGACGGCCGGGCGGAACGCCTTCCGGTGCTCGTCCACGGCCAGTGCCTGGAAGGCCGACTGCACGGTCGAGGTCAGCTGCGTGTCGTGGAACTGCCAGCGCCGGTTCAGCAGGTTGAGCAGGCGGCCGCCGCTGAGCGGGATGCCCAGCGCGCCCACGGTGTCCCAGACGCCGACGAACCGGACCGGGGTCACGTCCTGGTGCGAGAAGCTCTCCCGGAACTCCCGCGCCGCGGGGCTCGCCGGCCCGGTCGCTGGATCCCGGTCGCGGTAGAGCCGGTAGGCCTCGTCGACGCGGCTCGCGTGCCGGGGGAGCAGCACGCCGCAGTTGCGGATCAGGCCGACGACGCTGCGCGCGGTGTAGGCGCCGCGGCTGAAGCCGAAGAAGAACAGCTCGTCCCCGGGCTCGTAGTGCTCGACGACGAACCGGTAGGCGTCGCGCACGTTGGCGGACAGCCCCCAGCCGAACGCGCCGCCGGCCAGCCGGTCCCACAACCGCTTCCCGGTCCCGACGCCTTCGTGGTAGTGCACCAGCTGCTTCGTCCCGGCCGGATCCACCGCGGCGACGGCGTCCTTGACCTTGACGACGTTCGTCGGCGCCTTCTGGGTGAGTGAGTTCCAGGTGCCGTCACAGCAGACGACCAGTCGTTTCGCCATCGTTGCCTCCCCGGCGCCGGACATGCGTGAGTCGCATCCGGACGGTGGCCCGTTACTCCGCCCGATTGCGTCTGGGTAACGCATCCCTTGCAATCGTTGCACTTGATGTCAATTACCCACGTCCCTAGCGTGAAAGGCATGAACCTCACCGTCCTCGCGGCGTCCGGCCGGACCGGCCTCGAGCTCACCCGCGAAGCCCTCCGGCGCGGCCACACCGTCACCGCCGTCGCCCGCGACCCCGCCCGCATCCCGCTGCCCGACGGCGGCGGGCTGCGCAAAGCCACCGCCGACGTGGCCGACCCGGCGAGCGTC
>NZ_JAAGNB010000825.1:0-16332 GCF_010550475.1 Amycolatopsis sp. SID8362 | reverse complement strand
CGCGCGTCGAACCAGGCGGCCTGGACCGTCGTCTGGTCGGCCGGGGCGCCGGCGCCGTCGGTGCTGTAGGTCTGGCTGGGCGCCGCGGCGAGGGACACCGCCGTCGCCGGGTGGTGGGTGGCGCGCTCCTGCTCGGCGCGGACGGTCTGCGCCGCGTAGGTGTCGGAGCCGAACGCCGCCGCGAACGGCACGGCCAGGAACGCCCCCGCGATCACCAGGAGCAGCAGGAGGGACTCGAAGCGGTCGCCCGTCCGCGCCAGCGGGTTGCGCCCGGGGTGCAACCGGCGCCGGAACCGGGCGATCCGTCCGCTGGGCCTGCGCATGCGCGACTCACTCCCTCCCAGAAAACGTCATCTCGGTAACAGTGTGCGCGCAGAGGCTTGGCTTTCTCTCGTAAATGGGATGCGGCCCACCTGTGAACCCGTGCACAACCACCCGGTCGCGCTAACTCGCCGCGATCGGCGACCACAGTGCGTGAGCAATCGCGAGCGGACGACCGCCGCTCAGAGCCAGTCGTCCGGCCGGGGCCACGGCATGAGCGCCGCCAGCGCGTCCCGCGCCGGTTCCGTCACCGCGTACCGGCCCCGGTGGAACAGCAGCGGCCGCGCGTCCGACGGCGCGCCCAGCGCCGTGACCCGGCCGATCACGACGTAGTGGTCGCCCGCCTCGTGCACCGCTTCGAGCGCGCAGTCGATCCACGTCAGCGCGCCGTCCAGCAGCGGCGCGCCGGACGGCGCGGGCGTCCAGCCGACCCGGGCGAACTTGTCCTCGCCCCGGGCGCCGAACACCGCGCTGACCTCCTGCTGGTCCTCGGCCAGCACGTTGACCGCGAAGCGGCCCGCCGCGGCCAGCACCGGCCACGTGCGCGAGGTCCGGGCCGGGCAGAACAGCACCAGCGGCGGGTCGAGCGACAACGCCGCGAACGACTGGCAGGCGAACCCGGCGAGGGTGTCGCCGTCGCGGCCGGTGACCACCGTGACGCCGGTGCAGAAGTGCCCGAGCACGCTCCTGAACTCGGTCTGGTCGACCGCCACGGACGTCATGCGCCCGGGGGCCGCGCGCCGACCGAGAAGTCGTGGCCCCACAAGGAAACCGCGGTGCTCTCGCGCGCGATCCAGTTGTCGTCGTCGACTTGCCTGCCTTCGCAGCCGAATTCGACGTCGAAGCCGCCCGGGGTCTTCATGTAGAACGACAGCATCAGGTCGTTGACGTGCCTGCCGAGCGTGGCCGACATCGGCACCTTGCGCCGGATCGCGCGGTCCAGGCACAGGCCGACGTCGTCGGTGTTCTCCACCTCGACCATCAGGTGCACGATCCCGGACGGCGTCGGCATCGGCAGGAACGCGAGGCTGTGGTGGCGCGGGTTGCAGCCGAAGAACCGCAGCCACGCGGGCGGCCCGTCGGCGGGCCGCCCGACCATCTGCGGCGGCAGGCGCATCGAGTCGCGCAACCGGAAGCCGAGGACGTCGCGGTAGAACCGCAGCGACGCCTCGTCGTCCTTTGTGGACAGGACGACGTGCCCGAGGCCCTGCTCGCCGGTGACGAACTTGTGGCCGTACGGGCTGACCACCCGCCGGTGCTGCAGCGCGACGCCGTGGAACACCTCCTGGGTGTTGCCGGACGGGTCGTCGAAGCTGATCAGCTCGTCGACACGGCGGTCGGCCAGCTCGTCGGGCGCGCCTTCCTTGTACGGCACCGACGCACTGTCCAACCGGGACCGGATCTCGGCCAGTTCACCGGCGTTGGCCGCCTCCCAGCCGGTCACCGCCAGGCGGTCCGCGGACCCGGGCGAGATGACCAGGCGGGCGGGGAAGTCGTCCATGCGCAGGTAAAGCGCGTCCGGGTCGGTGCCGCTGCCTTCGACCATGCCGAGCACCTTGAGCCCGTACTCGCGCCACGCGGCCATGTCGGTGGCCTCGATGCGGAGGTAGCCCAGTGACCGGATGCCCATCAGGAACTCCCGAGGAAGTCGAGGGCCAGCCGGTTGAACTCGTCGAACTTCTCCAGCTGGGCCCAGTGCCCGCAGCCGCCGAACACGTGCAGCTGCGCGCGCGGAATCGTCTTCAAGGCCACCAGCGCGCCGTCCAGCGGGTTGACGCGGTCCTCGCGGCCCCAGATCAGGAGCACGCGCTGGCGCAGCCGGTGGGCTTCGCGCCAGAGCATGCCTTCTTCGTAGGTGCCGGGCCGCGCGAACGACATCCCCATCGCCCGCATCGCGGCGAGCGACTCGGGGGTGTTCGCCGCGGCGAAGCGGTCGTCGATCAGCTCGTCGGTGATCAGCCCCTGGTCGTGGACCATGATGCGCAGGAACGCTTCCATGCGCTCCCGGCTCGGCTTGGCCGCGAACTTCCCGAGGTTCTTGACGCCTTCGGTCGGGTCCGGCGCGAACAGGTTGACGCTCAGCCCGCCCGGCCCCATCAGCACCAGCCGCCCGGCGCGCTTGCCGTGGTTCAGCGCCAGCCGGACCGCCGCGCCCCCGCCGAGCGAGTTGCCGACGAAGTGGGCGCGTTCGATGCCCAGGGCGTCCATCAGCCCGACGACGGCGTCCGCGCTGTGCCGGAAGTACTGCAGGTGCTCGGTGGGCTTGTCCGACCGGCCGAAGCCGGGCTGGTCGACGGCGATCGTCCGGTAGTGCTTGGCGAACTCCGGCAGGTTGCGCCCGAAGTTGCTCCACGCCGACGCGCCGGGCCCGCCGCCGTGCAGCAGGATCACCGTCTCGGCGTGTTCGGCGCCGGCTTCGTGGTAGTGCAGCTTCACCGAACCGGCCTGGACGTACTTGCCTTCGGGTGCGGCCATCAGTACATCGCGTTCTCGACGGGGAGCCCGAAGGCGCCGGTGCCGAACATGACGTACGCGCGCTCGGCGTCGTTCGCCGCGTGCACCCGGCCCGCGTGCGCGTCGCGCCAGAAGCGCTGGATCGGCGTGCCGCGCTGGATCGCGCGGCCGCCGGAGTTCTCGAAGAGCCGGTCGATCGCCGCGATCGCGCGTTCGGTGCCGCGCACCTGGTCGCGCCGGACGCGCAGCCGCAGGTCCGCCGGCAGCCGCTCCTCGCGCTTGGCGAGTTCGTACAGCTCCTCGATGTTGCGGGTCAGCTGCAACCAGGCCGCGTCGATCTCGCTGGCGGCCTCGGCGATCCGCACCTTGGCGAACGGGTCCTCTTTGGACTGTTCGCCGGCGTACGCCGCCCGGACGCGCTTGCGCTGGTGCTCGACGTGGGCGTCGTAGGCGCCTTGGGCCATGCCGATGATCGGCGCGGTGATCGTGGACGGGTGCACCGAGCCGTAGGGCAGCCGGTACAGCGGGCCGGGGTTGAGCGCCTGGCCCGGCACCTTGCACTTCGACGTCGCGATGAAGCTGAGCGCCCGGTGCTGCGGGACGAAGACGTCTTCGACGACGATGTCGTTCGAGCCGGTGCCGCGCAGGCCGACGGTGTCCCAGACGTCCACGATGGTGTAGTCCGCGATCGGCAGCAGGTAGGTGCAGAAGTCGACCGGTTTCCCGTCCTTGAAGGCGGGTCCCCCGAGCAGCACCCACGTGCAGTGACCGGAACCGGAGGAGAAGCTCCAGCGGCCGGACAGCCGGTAGCCGCCGTCGACGACCTCGGCCTTGCCCATCGGCGCGTACGACGACGAGATCCGCACGTCCTCGTCTGCACCCCAGACCTCTTGCTGCGCCTGCTGGTCGAACAGCGCCACGTGCCACGGGTGGACGCCGAGGATGGAGGCGACCCAGCCGGTGGACCCGCACGCGCTCGCGATCAGCTTGACCGCGGTGTAGAAGCTCACCGGGTCGGTTTCGAGGCCGCCGAAGGACTTCGGCTGCAGCATCTTGAAGAACCCGGTCTCCTGCAGGGCCTTGACGGACTCCTCGGGGACGTTCCGCGCGTCCTCGGTGTCCTGGGCCCGTTCCCGCAGGACCGGCAGGAGGTCCCGGACCCCGGCGATCACCTGCTCGCTCATGCGCAGTCCTCTCTTTCTCGCTGCGCCAAGACTAGAACACGTTCTCGTTTTTGTCGAGAACACCCTGCGCCAGGGCGCTGTTGATCCCCGCCCTGCGGCCGGAAAACACGCAGTCGGCCAGGGACAGACCGCTCACGTAGGACCTGGAACAGATTCCCACCGCGGTGCGGCCCGCGGCGTACAGGCCCGGGATCGGCGCCCCCGCCGTGTCGCGCACCGCGCCGGTGCCCTCGTCCACCACCAGGCCGCCGAGGGTGAGCATCGGCGTGGGGTACCCCAGGTTGGGCCGGACCGAGATGTCGATGAGCGAGTACGGCGACCGCTCGAGCCGCCGGCGGAACTCATCGGGCTTGCCCACTGGATCGCGGTCCCCGTGGTAGGCCTCGACGCTCGCCCGCAGCCCCTGTGGATCGACGCCGGCCTTGCGAGCGACTTCCTCGACCGTCGCGCCCGTCACGCGGCCGCGGCGCAGCAGGTACCGCAGCTGCAACCCCTGGAACCACTGGCTTTGCGCCTTCGTGTCCCGCCGGGCCTCGGCCACGATCGGCGCGTCGACGAGCAGCCAGCCCTTGCTCCCGTGCTCTTCGATGAGCTTCTCGCCGACCGCGGCGCCGTAGCGGGACTCGTCGATGACCCGCCCGCCCCCGGCGTCGACGATGATCCCGCCGAGGAACGCGCTGGGCGGCGTGATGAACCGCCACGCGGAGATCCGGCCCAGTTCACCGGTCGCGGCCCCGGCCTCGACGCCGAGGCGGATGCCCGAGCCGTTGTCGGCGGACGTGCCGAGCGGCAGCCCGCCGCGGTACTTCGGGGCGTGCTCGCGCACCATGTCGCGGTTCGCGATGAAGCCGCCCGCGGCGAGCACGACCCCGCGCCGGGCGGAAATCCGCAGCTCACGGCCGTGGGCGCGCTCGATCCGTTCGACGCGGCGGTGCAGCGACTTGCGCAGCGAAGGTACGTAGATCCCGGGCTTCGCGGCGTACCGCGCGAGCCGTTGGTGCCGGGCTTTGACTCCCGCGGGCGCGTTCCGCAGCGTGTCCGCGACGAGCCCGGTGACCCGGCCGTCCTCCCGCACGAGGCTCCGGACGTGCGTCTGGGTCAGCACCCGGATCCCGCGCTCGCGCACCGCCTCCGCGAGCCGGGTCATCAGCATCTTCCCCGACGTCCCCGGCCCTTTGACGCGGTGTCCGCGCGGGGCCGGTTTCGCCGCGTCGCGGAAGCCACCGGCGGCCTCGCTGCCGGAGTAGTACAGGTAGTGGGCGTCGCTCGGGTACGACGTCTTGTACGGGCACAGGCTGCCTTCGAACGGCACGCCGTTGCCCTCCAGCCAGGTGATCATCTCGCGGCTGCCGTCGCAGAACCGCCGCAGCGTCTCCTCGGCGACGACGTCCCCGGTCTCGAGCCGCAGGTAGGCATACATCGCGTCGACCGAGTCGTCGACACCCGCGTCCCGCTGCTGGGCGGTCCCGCCGCCCGCGTAGACGACGCCCCCGCTGACCGCGCTGGCGCCCCCACCGGCGAACCGCTCGACGATGACGACGTCGGCGCCCGCGTCGGCCGCTTCGAGGGCCGCGCACGCGCCGGCCGCGCCGAACCCCACGATGATGACGTCCGCGACGAGTTCGTCCATGCTCGCTACCCTAGAACTGAAACACGTTCTCGTCTATGGTGACCGAAAGCGGCTCTCAACTGGATACTCACAACCTGGAACACGTTGCAGGAGAGGTGGCATGACGGAGCAGTTCGACGTCGTCGTGGTCGGCAGTGGCGCCGCCGGGATGACTGCCGCGCTGGCCGCGGCTCACCACGGTCTGAGCGTCGTCGTCCTGGAAAAGGCGGCCTGCTTCGGCGGCTCGACCGCGCGCTCCGGCGGCGGGGTCTGGCTGCCGGGCAACCATGCGCTGCGCGCCGCCGGGATCGACGAACCCCCCGAACGGGCGCGCCAGTACCTGGCCTCGATCGTCGGCGACGTCGTCCCGGCCGTCCGGCGGGACACGTTCCTCGACCACGGGCCCGAGGTGCTGAAGTTCGTCTGCGACCACACGCCGCTGAAGTTCCGGTGGGTCCGCGACTACAGCGACTACCACCCCGAGGCGCCCGGCGGGCGGCCCGGCGGCCGGTCGGTCGAGCCGGCCGCCTTCGACGGCAAGCTGCTCGGCGCCGAGCTGGCCCACCTCGAGCCGCCGTACAGCGCTCCCCCGCTCGGCGTGCCGATCACCCAGGCCGACTACCGCTGGCTGAGCCTCCTCGCGCGGCACCCGCGCGGGAGCGTCCGGCTGCTGTCGCTGGGCCGGCAGTGGCTCGTCGGGAAGCTCCGCGGGCAGCGCCTGCTGAGCATGGGGCAAGCGCTTGCGGCCGGGCTGCGGGTGGGCCTGACCAGGGCGGGTGTCGAAGTGCGGCTGAACACGCCGCTGGTCGACCTGCGGGTGGAAGACGACCGCGTCACCGGCGTCGTGACCCCGGACGGGGTCGTCGGCGCCCGGCGCGGGGTGATCCTCGCCAGCGGCGGCTTCGAGCAGAACCTCGAGATGCGCGAGAAGTACCAGCGCGCGCCGATCGGCGTCGACTGGACCGTCGGCGCGGCCGCCAACACCGGCGACGGCATCACCGCCGGCATCCAGCTCGGCGCGGCGCTCGATCTGATGGACGACGCCTGGTGGGGGCCGTCGCTGCCGCTGACCGGCGGCCCGTGGTTCGCGCTCGCCGAGCGGTCGCGGCCGCGCAGCATCATGGTCGACGCGCGCGGCGAGCGGTTCGTCAACGAGTCCGCGCCCTACGTCGAGGCCGTGCACGCGATGTACGGCGAGGGCGACGGGCCCGGCGAGCACATCCCGACCTGGCTGGTGTTCGACCAGCGCTACAAGGACCGGTACATGTTCACCGGCATCGGGCCGCGCCAGCCGCTGCCCGGCCGCTGGTTCAAGGCCGGGATCGCGGCGAAGTCGGCGACGCTGGCCGGGCTGGCGGCGAAGATCGAGGTGCCCGCCGACGCGCTCGAAGCGACCGTCCAGCGGTTCAACGGCTTCGCGCGCAACGGCGTCGACGAGGACTTCCACCGCGGCGTCAGCAAGTACGACCACTACTACGGCGACCCGCGCAACAAGCCCAACCCCAGCCTCGGCCCGCTCGACAAAGCGCCGTACTACGCGGTCAAGATCGTGCCGGGCGACCTGGGCACCAAGGGCGGGCTGCGCACCGACGAACACGCGCGCGTGCTGCGCGAGGACGGCTCGGTGGTGCCCGGGCTGTCCGCCGCGGGCAACGTCAGCGCGGCCGTGATGGGCCGGACCTACGCCGGGCCGGGCGCGACCATCGGCCCGGCCATGGTGTTCGGCTACCTTGCGGCGACGCGGCTGGCCAACGAAGATCAGGGCACCACGGGAGGCGAGCGATGACGCAGGAGTCCGTACGCACGATCTACGCCGGTGAGCCGCCGGCCCGGTTCGCCCGCGGCTGGCACTGCCTCGGCCTGGCCGAGCGGTTCCGCGACGGGAAACCCCACGCGGTCACGGCGTTCGGCACGAAGCTCGTCGTGTTCGCCGACTCTCACGGAGAGTTGAACGTCCTCGACGGCTACTGCCGGCACATGGGCGGCGACCTCACCCAGGGCAGCGTCAAGGGCGACGAGGTCGCCTGCCCGTTCCACGACTGGCGCTGGAACGGCAAGGGCAAGTGCGTCTCGATCCCCTACGCCAAGCGGGTTCCGCTGCGCGCGCGGACGCGGTCGTGGACGACGGTGGAGCAGAACGGCCAGCTGATGCTCTGGCACGACCCCGAAGGCAACCCGCCGCCGGAAGAGCTGGCGATCCCCCGCATCGAGGCCGCCTACAGCGACGAGTGGAGCAACTGGACCTGGGACGAGATCTTCATCGACGGCTCCAACTGCCGGGAGATCATCGACAACGTCGTCGACATGGCCCACTTCTTCTACATCCACTACGCCTACCCGACGTACTTCAAGAACGTCTTCGAAGGCCACATCGCCACGCAGTACCTCAACACCAAGGGCCGCCCGGACATGGGCATGGCCTCGAACTACGGCGGCGAGGACAACCTGCTGCGCTCGGAGGCGTCGTACTTCGGGCCGTCCTACATGATCAACAAGCTGGTGAACTCGTTCCAGGGCTACGAAATCGAGAGCGTGCTCATCAACTGCCACTACCCCGTGACGCCGACGTCGTTCGTGCTGCAGTACGGCATGAAGGTGAAGAAGCAGCACGGGCTCACCGACGAGCACGCGGACAAGATCGCCGCGAAGCTGGCCCGCGGGATCGGCGCCGGGTTCCTGCAGGACGTCGAGATCTGGAAGCACAAGACGCAGATCGACAACCCGCTGCTGTGCGAAGAGGACGGTCCGGTCTACCAGCTTCGCCGGTGGTACCAGCAGTTCTACGTCGACGCGGCCGACGTCACCGAGGACATGACCCGGCGCTTCGAGTTCGAAGTGGACACTTCGAAGGCGAACGAGGCGTGGGCGGCCGAGGTGGCGGAGAACCTGGCGCGCCGGAAGACCGAGGCGGAAGTGTGACCACCGCCGAGCAGACCGAGTTCCTCTCGGGCGGGCTGCGGCCGCACGAATGCCGCAGCTGCGGGACGTGCGTGCTGGTGAAGAAGAACAGCATCCAGCACACGAGCATCCAGTGGACGTCCCGGCCCGCCGAGACGTGCCCGGTGTTCGCCGGCGCGGAAGGTCCGTCGGCGTTGCTCGACACGTGCCCGAAGCTGGCCGACAGCATCGGCGACGCCGTGCGCGAGGGCACGCTGGCGGTGGCCGATGGCTGAGCGGGTCTACACGTTGACCGTCGCCGACGTCGTCGTCGAGACACCGGACGCGCGGTCGGTGGTCTTCGAGATCCCGCCCGAGCACGCTTCGGCCTTCTCCTACCGGGCCGGGCAGTTCCTGACGTTGAAGATCCCGAGCGACCGGACCGGTTCGGTGGCGCGGTGCTACTCGCTCTCGAGCGCGCCGCACGAGAACCGCGTGCAGGTGACGGTCAAGCGCACCGACGGCGGGTACGGGTCGAGCTGGGTGTGCTCGACGCTGGAGCCGGGGATGCAGGTGGACGTGCTCGCGCCCGCGGGCGTGTTCTGCCCGGCGTCGGTGGACGAGGACTTCCTGCTCTTCGCCGGCGGCAGCGGCATCACGCCGGTGATGGCGATCCTGAAAACGGCGCTGGAGACCGGATCCGGCCGCGTCGTGCTGGTCTACGCGAACCGTGACGAGAATTCCGTGATCTTCGCGGGCGAGCTGGCGTCGCTGGCGAAGCGGTACGGCGACCGCTTGGTCGTCGTGCACTGGCTGGAGAGCGTCCAGGGTCTGCCGGACGTCTCACAGCTGCGCGGGCTGGCGTCGGCATATACCTCGCACGAGGCGTTCCTGTGCGGGCCGGCGCCGTTCATGGCGGCCGTGCGGGAGGCGCTCGGGCAGCTCGGCGTGCCCCGGGAACGGGTGCACGTCGAGAAGTTCACGTCGCTCACCGGGAACCCGTTCGAAGAAGCCCCCGCCGAGGAGGCCCCGGAGTCGGACGACGCACCGACGTCGCTGACGGTTTCGCTGGACGGTTCGACGCGGACGATGTCCTGGCCGCGGCAGCGCAAGCTCCTCGACCACCTGCTGGACGCGGGCATGGACGCGCCGTACTCCTGCCGCGAGGGACAATGCAGCGCGTGCGCGTGCCGGGTCGTCTCGGGCGAGGTGAAGATGCTGCACAACGAGGTCCTCGACGCCGAGGACATGGCGGACGGCATCGTGCTGGCCTGCCAGTCGCTCCCGGTCACCGACGACGTCTCGATCAGCTACGAATAGGAGCCCGCGTGCCCATCAACCCCGACGTCGCGATCGGCGCCGAGATCGGCGAGGTGAGCTTCGCCTGGACGTCGTCGGACGTGCTGCTGTACCACCTGGCGCTGGGTGCGGGGCCCGACGAGCTGCGCTACACCTACGAGCGGGACCTGGTGGTGCTGCCGACGTTCGCGACGGTCGCGGCCAACCTGCGCGTGTTCGACCCGCCGGCGGTGTCGTTCCCCGGCGTGGAGATCGACCTGGCGAAGGTGCTGCACGGCAAGCAGGAGATCACCCTGCACGGGCCGATCCCGGCGTCCGGCAAGGCGGTGGCCCGCTCGCGCGTCGCGGACGTGTACGACAAGGGCAAGGCCGCGGTGGTCGTCCAGGAGGTCGCGGTCACGTCGTCGGCCGGCGATCCATTGTGGACGGCCCGGTCGAGCATCTTCGCCCGCGGCGAAGGCGGGTTCGGCGGCTCGCGAGGACCGTCGGACCGCGTGGAATGGCCTTCTCGTGAACCCGACGTCGTGCTCGAGACGCCGACGCTGCCCCAGCAGGCGCTGCTGTACCGGCTGTGCGGCGACCGCAACCCGCTGCACGCGGACCCCGAGTTCGCCCGGGCGGCCGGCTTCGACCGGCCGATCCTGCACGGGCTGTGCACGTACGGGATCGTCGCGCGGGTGCTGGTGAACGAGTTCCTCGACGGCGACCCGGCCCGCGTGGCATCGTTCGCGACGAAGTTCGCCGGCGTGGTCTTCCCCGGCGAGACGCTGCGGATCCGGGTGTGGCGCGAGGACGGCAGGCTGCTGGTGACGACGTCGGCGGCCGACCGCGACGACGCCCCGGTGCTGGCGGACACGGTGCTGTCCACGCTCTGAACCCCGCCCGCGCGCCCGCTACCGTGGAGGGGAGCGACTCGGGAGGACGGAACGCGATGCCGGAATACTTCGTGGTGCGGGGAACGGTCGAATCGGGCGACAAGCGCGGCCGTGAGCTGGGCTTTCCCACGGCCAACATCGCCCTGCGCGACCAGGACGGCTCCCTGGGCGACGGCGTCTGGGCGGGCTGGGTCCGCCGCGCCGACGGCACCCACCTCCCGGCCGCGGTCTCGGTCGGCCGCCGCCCGACGTACTACGGCGCGGACGGCTACCGCCTGCTGGAGGCCCACCTGCTCGACTTCACCGGCGACCTCTACGGCGAGACGCTCGTGGTGTGGCTCGGATCTCACCTGCGCGACCAGGAGAAGTACTCCTCGGCGGAGGACCTGATCACGGCGCTGAAGAACGACATCGCGACGGCGACCCAGTGGACCCTCGCGCACCCCGCCGCCTCGCTCCCCGAGCCGGGCGAAAGCCCCCTCGGCGAAGTCCGCCGCCTCACCACCTGACCGCCCCGCCCGGCCGGCCTGGACGACGTGAATGACTCATTCATGTCGTCTGGCGACATGAATGAGTCATTCACTACATCCGGGCCCAGGGCGCCGGAAAAGTCGGGCAGCACGGCCGATCCGCCCAGCCGCGACGCCGGGCAGACCACGCGGCCAGCCTGCGACCGTCACCCACTCGCCGCCGCGACTTTGCCGGGACCCCGACATCCGGGCCGGGGTGTCAGAGGGCCGAGGCGAGGAGCAGGTAGCCCATGCCGGCACCCATCGCCGCCCGGCAGAGCGCGCGCGAAGTGTGCCCGGAGCCGGCCGCCGCGGCCGCACCGCGGGCCGGGCGGGAGGCCGGCCCGCGGACCACCAGGACTCCCGTGCGGGCCGCATCGACCACGAAGTACCCGGCCGCCGCCACCGCGAGCAGGGGCAGGGCCAGCCGGGCGTCCATTGTGGACATCGTCAGCCACGGGCCGTGCGTGCTCGCGTGGGGCATCGCCGTCACCATGTAGAACATCGCCGCCGCCGACAGGGCGTGGTGGGCGCAGGAGCGGTCCCGCCACCAGGCCACCGCGAACCAGCCCGCCGTCAGCACCAGCACCGCCTGCCAGCCCGCCGCCGGGATCGGGCCGCCGACCGGGGAGACCATCGCCACCATCGCCACGACCAGCAGCAGCTCGGCCAGGTCGCCGTGGCGGACGCCGTGGCCCAGCCGCGAGTAGTCGAGGCGGACCAGCCGCAGCACGCACGGCAGCGCCAGCGCCGCGAACGCGGCCGTGAGCGCCCAGTCGACGACCATCGCCAGTCGGCCTCACTCTCCGTCGCGGGTGGTGTCTCCACCGTGACACCCGCGACGGCCGCGCACCAGCCGTCAATGAGGTGACGCCTCAGTCACCCGTCAGGATGAGTCCGCTCGTCGGCACGCCCGTCCCCGCCGTGACCAGCACCCGGGCCGCGCCGGTGACCTGGTTGACCGCCGTGCCGCGGATCTGCCGGACGCCTTCCGCGATGCCGTTCATGCCGTGGATGTAGGCCTCGCCGAGCTGGCCGCCGTGCGGATTGAGCGGCAGCGAACCGTCGAGCTCCAGCGCGCCACCGGCGATGAAGTCCTTCGCTTCGCCGCGGCCGCAGAAGCCGAGCTCCTCCAGCTGCATCAGGACGTACGGCGTGAAGTGGTCGTACAGCACCGCGACGTCCACATCGGACGGTCGCAGCCCGGACTGGCCCCACAGCTGCCGCCCGACGACACCCATCTCGGGCAGCGCGGCCAGGTCGTCGCGGTAGTAGCTGGTCATCACGTACTGGTCCGGCCCGCTCCCCTGCGCCGCCGCGGTGATCACCGCCGGCGCCTGCGCCAGGTCGCGGGCCCGCTCGACACTGGTGACGACCAGCGCGACCCCGCCGTCGCTCTCCTGGCAGCAGTCGAGCAGGTGCAGCGGCTCGGCCACCCAGCGCGACGCCTGGTGCTCCTCGAGAGTGATCGGCCGTTCGTGGAACCACGCGTTCGGGTTGGTCGCCGCGTGCTTGCGGTCGAGCACCGCGACGCGGCCGAAGTCCTCGCTCGTCGCGCCGTAGTCGTGCAGGTAGCGCTGCGCCACCATGGCCACCGTCGCCGCGGGGGTCGCGATGCCCATCGGGTAGTGGAACGCGTTGTCCACCCCGGACGAGTTCACCTGCCCGGCCGCGGCCGACGAGACCTGCCCGAACCGCATCCCCGACCGTTCGTTGAACGCCCGGTACGCGACGACGACGTCCGCGACGCCGGTCGCCACCGCCATCGCGGCCTGCTGCACGGTCGCCGCGGCCGCGCCACCGCCATAGTGGATGCGGCTGAAGAACTTCAGTTCGGGGATGCCGAGTTCGCGGGCCACGGCGATTTCGGCGTTGCCGTCCATGGTGAACGACACCAGTCCGTCCACATCGGACGGCGACAGCCCGGCGTCGGCGAGTGCGTGGGAGATGCATTCGGCCGCCAGCCGCAGTTCGCTGCGCCCGGAGTCCTTCGAGAACTCCGTCGCGCCGATGCCGGCGATGGCCGCCTTGCCCGTGAGTTTCACGGCAGGGTCACCTCCACGGTGCCGGCGACGTGCTCGCCGAGTGAGTCCACTCCGGACACCGCCACGACGACGTCGTTGCCGTCGGCGGACACCACGCGGCCGGTGAAGGTCAGGGTGTCGTAGGCGTAGCAGGGCACGCCGAGCCGGATCTTGACCGACCGGATGAGCGCCTCCGGCCCGGCCCAGTCCGAGACGAACCGCTGCACCAGCCCGGTGTCGGTGAGGATGTTGAGGAAGATGTCCTTCGAGCCGCGCGCCACCGCGGCGTCCCGGTCGTGGTGCACGTCCTGGAAGTCGCGGGTGGCGATCGCGGTGCTGACGACGAACGTCGGCGTCGCCTCGATCGTCAGCGGCGGCAGTTCGGTTCCTTCGGCGACGGTCATCGGGCCACCTTCCACGCGGGCAGGGTCAGGTCGTCGTCGACGCGGACGAACGCGGCGGTCACCGGCAGTCCGATGTGGACTTCCTCCGGCGCGGCGTCCAGGAGTTCGGCCATCACGCGGACCCCTTCTTCCAGCTCCACCAGTGCCACGACGAACGGGAGGTCCTTGCCCGGCACGGGCGGGTGGTGGTGCACGACGTAGGAGAACACCGTCCCGCGGCCGCTCGCGACGACGTAGTCCGGCTTGGTGTCCAGCGCGCCGTCCGGCGGCATCGGCCCGGGCGGGTGCCGCAGCGTCTCGCCCCAGCGCTGGATGCGCAGCTCGCCCTGGCGAAGGCCTTCCCAGAAGAACTCGGTGTCCCGGCTGATCACCGGCCGCAGCACCGGCGCCGCCGGCGGTTTCGGCGCGGGCGGCCGGAACTTGAGGACGCGGAACATCATCTCCGCGACGGCCTCACCCTCGACGTACCAGGTCATCCGCGTGGTGACGAACCAGCCTTCGCCGAGCGCGGTCTTCTTCGGCCCGACGACGTCCTCGAGCTTCGTCCGGGCCTCGACCTGCTCGCCCGGCCGCAGGTAGCGGTGGTAGGTCTGCTCGGAGTTCGTCGCGACGACGGAGGTGAACCCGGCTTCGTCGAGCAGTTCCATCATCAGCCCGAGCGGGTCGTCGCTCCCGCGCGGGACGTTCAGGCCGCCCATGGTCCACACCTGCGCCATCGCCGGCGGCGCGACCAGTCCCTTGTGGACGCTCGCGGCGGCGAACTCCGGGTCGGTGTACACGGGGTTGGTGTCCCCGATGGCTTCGACCCAGTTGTTGACCATGGCCTGGTTGACCGGGTCCCGGGCCAGGCGCGGCGCACATTCCCCGCGCGCGGCGATCTCTTCGGCGGCTTCCCGGATGGTCATCGCGGCACCCTCGGCAGACCCAGGCCGATCGAGGCGATCAGCTCCCGTTGGATTTCGCTGACGCCGCCCCCGAACGTCAGCACGATGTTGCGCTTGGCGGAGACGTCCAGCCAGTCGGCCAGCTCGGCGGTGTCCGGGTCGGCCGGATCGCCGTGGCGGGCGACGAGCTCTTCGAGGTTCCGGCCGATCCGCTGGATCGCCTCGGAGCTGAACACCTTGGTCGCCGACGCGTCCCCGACGCCGACCGGCGCGGTCGCCGAGGACACCGCGACCTGCCAGTTCAGCAGCTCGTTCACCCGCGTCACCGCCATCGCCTCGGCCAGCACGGCCCGCACGTCGGCGAGGCCGAGCAGGTCGTGGGCGGCGGCCCAGGCGCGCACGCGGTCGTACATCCCGCCGATGCGCCCGGCCGGCCCGAGCATGACGCGCTCGTGGTTGAGCTGCGTCGTGATCAGCCGCCAGCCTTCGTTTTCCTTGCCCACCAAGCGGTTCACCGGCACGCGGACGTCCGAATAGTACGTCGCGTTGACGTGGTGAGCGCCGTCGCAGGTGATGATCGGCGTCCACGAATAGCCCGGGTCGCTCGTGTCCATGATGAGGATCGAGATGCCCTTGTGCCGCGGCGCGTCGGGCGCGGTCCGGACGGCGAGCCAGATGTAGTCGGCGTCGTGCCCGCCGGTGGTGAAGATCTTCTGGCCGTTGACGACGTATTCGTCGCCGTCGCGCACCGCCGTCGTCCGCAGCGCCGCGAGGTCGGTGCCCGCCTCCGGCTCGGTGTAGCCGATCGCGAAGTGGATCTCTCCGGCCAGGATCTTCGGCAGGAAGAAGGACTTCTGCTCGTCGGTGCCGAACTGCTGCAGCGTCGGCCCGACGGTCTGCAGCGTCACCGACGGCAGCTGGACGTCGGCGCGCGCGGCCTCGTCGACGAACAGGTGCTGCTCGATCTCGCCGAAGCCCTGCCCGCCGTACTCTTCCGGCCAGCCGACGCCGAGCCACCCGTCGCGGCCCATCCGGCGGACGATCTCGCGGAACACCGGCCCGTGCCGCTCGCGCCGCATCTCCCGGCGTTCCTCGGGGCTGATCAGCCCGGCGAAGTACTCCCGCAGCTCCGCGCGCAGGTCCTTCTGCGCCGCGGTCAGTTCGACGTGCATTTCGCTCACCCCGCCACTCGTTCGCCGAGCCTGCCGAGCCGGTGCGCGGCGCCGCCGAGCGCCCGGCCGAGGTCCTTGACCGCCGACGAATACCGGTGCAGCGGGTAGGTTTCGTCGACGCCGACGCCGCCGTGCAGGTGGTGGCAGGTCGCGAGTGCCTTCGGGGCCTCCTCGGCGAGCCAGTACGCGGCGACGTCGAGTTCGGCGTCCGCGTCGAGCCCGGCGGCCAGCCGCCACACCGCGGACGTCACGGCGAGGTGCACGGTCCGCGCGGCGACGTAGACGTCGGCGATCTGGCCCGCCACCGCCTGGAACGTCGCCAGCGGCCGGCCGAACTGGGTGCGTTCGCCGACGTGCTTGACGGTGAGCGCGAGCGCGCCGGCCAGCAGCCCGTCGCCGAGCGCGAGCGCGCCGGCCAGCGCGAACCGGTGCAGCGTCGCGACCGCGCCCCGGTCGAAGAGGAGGTCGGTCTCCTCGACGGCGACGTCGTCGAGCCGCACGGTGCACTCCGGCGTCCCGGCCGAGTTCCGCGTCGGGACGAGCGTGACGCCCTCGGCGTGCGGGTCGGCCAGGTAGACGGCGGTGCCGTGCGCGGTGGTCACCGGCGTGAGGATCCGGGCGGCTTCGGCGGCGTACGGGACGGCGGTCTTCACGCCGCTGAGCAGCCACTTCCCGTTCGCGGCGCGCGCGGTGGCGGCGGGCTCGGCGGTCAGCGGCGCG
>NZ_JAAGNB010000777.1:0-20686 GCF_010550475.1 Amycolatopsis sp. SID8362 | reverse complement strand
AGCGCGTGGCCGACGACCGGGTCGCGTTGCGCGGTCCACCACGCCGGGGGTTCGCCGCCGGGCCGGTCGAACCACTCGCGCAGCGTGCAGACGAGCATCCAGTCGAGCAGCCGGTCCAGCACGACCTGCTGCCCCGGCGTGTCGGCGGCGACCTCGGCGGCGAGGTGGTCGAGAACGGCGTCCCCGGTGCCACCGCCGTCCACCCGCAGCACGACGGGCAGCGCGTCCAGCAGCGGGCGGCTGATCTCCCCGCCGACCGGGTAGGCGCCGACGATCAGCGTCGTGCCGCCGTCGCCGGGCTCGTACCAGCCCCGCCGGTGCCGCGTCCCGCCCTGCTCGGGCACGGCGCAGAACTCGCCGCAGTCGACGGGTTCGGCGCGCGTGCCGACTTCGTCGACGAAGCTGAACGTCCCGGGCCCGCGCACGACGACGGTCTCGTACGCCCGTAGCGGCTCGGCCGGGCCGTCTTCGGGCACGATCCACCCGGCGCCGTCGAGGACGGTGCAGAGGGTGAGCGGCGCGCCGTCGACGAAGCGCAGCGACCAGGGCGGGGAGAGCGCGGAGCTGCCGAAGAGCGAGCCGTGGGCCCGCACGCCGCGGAAGAGGTCACCGAGTACGTCCACGTCTCAGACGATCGCACAGGTATTTCGGTTCTTCACCCATGGGATCGTCCGGGCCGGGCGGGTTGAATCGGGGTCATGGACACCTTGACCCCCGCGGACCTCGACTTCCTCCGGCGCCCGCTGCACGGCTTCCTGACGGTGGCGGGCGGGCAACCGCGGCCGATCTGGTTCGAGGCCGCGGCGGACGGCACGCTGCAGCTGTTCTCGGAACCGGACGCACCCAAGGTCCGCCGCCTCCGCCGCGACCCGCGCGCGTCGATCGTCGTGGCGGCCCCGGTGGGCGAGCGCGAACGCTGGATTTCGGCCGAGGGCAGCGTTTCCCTGGAGCCGGACGGCGCCCACGCCCTGGCCGAGCGCCTGGCGGCCCGCTACTGGGACCTCGGCGACCCGTCCCGCGCCGCCGGTCTGAAGGAAATCCTGGCCGTGGACCCGCTCCGCTTGGTCCTGCACCCGGAGAAGGTGCGGCGCTACGCGTATTGACCGACATCGGCCGGGCACACTGGGGCCATGGCCGCCTGGACCCCCGAAGACCTCACCCTGTTCGCCGAGAGCCCGTCGCTCGTCCTGACCGCCGGGGCGGGCGGGGAACCCGGCGTGGAGCTGGGGATGGCCGTGGTCGGCGGCGAGCTGTACGTCCGCGCCTACCGCGGCGTCCGGTCGCGCTGGTACCAGGCGGCGCGGGAGCACGGCCGCGGCCGGATCGAGGTGGGCGGTGCCGCGCGCGAGGTCGTGCTCACGACCGGCGGGTTCGACCCGCCCGCCGGGCTGGAAGCCGCCTTCGCCGGCAAGTACGGCCCGGTGTCCGACGCCCTCGTCGCGACCCCGGACGCCCGGGCCGCGACCGTCCGGATCGACCCGGAGGCGTGAAAAAGCCCGGCCACGCCGCGAAGGCGTGGCCGGGCTCGGTGCGGGAACTCAGTCCCAGTCGAGGGCGCCGCCCGACTGGTACTCGATGACGCGGGTCTCGAAGAAGTTCTTCTCCTTCTTCAGGTCCATCGCCTCGGACATCCACGGGAACGGGTTCTCGGTCTCACCGAAGATCGGCGCGAGCCCGATCTGCTGCGCGCGGCGGTCGGTGATGAAGTGCATGTACTGCTCGCACAGCTGCGCCGACAGGCCGAGCATGCCGCGCGGCATGGTGTCGCGAGCGTAGTTGACCTCCAGCTCGCACGCCTCCTGCAGCATCCCGCGCACCTCGGCCTGGAACTCTTCGGTCCACAGGTGCGGGTTCTCGATCTTGATCTGGTTGATGCAGTCGATGCCGAAGTTCAGGTGGATCGACTCGTCGCGCAGGATGTACTGGTACTGCTCGGCGATGCCGACCATCTTGTTCCGGCGGCCTAGCGACAGGATCTGCGCGAAGCCGGTGTAGAACCACATGCCCTCGAAGATCACGTAGAACGCGACGAGGTCGCGCAGGAACGCCTGGTCGGCTTCCGGCGTGCCGGTCTCGAAGTCCGGGTTCTCCAGGTTCTGCGTGTACTTCAGCGCCCACGCGTCCTTGTCCGAAATGGACGGGACCTCGCGGTACATGTTGAACAGCTCGCCCTCGACCAGGCCGAGGCTTTCGCAGATGTACTGGAAGGTGTGCGTGTGCACGGCTTCCTCGAACGCCTGGCGCAGCAGGTACTGGCGGCACTCGGGGTTGGTGATCTGCCGGTACACCGCGAGCACGATGTTGTTGGCCACCAACGACTCCGCGGTCGCGAAGAAGCCGAGGTTGCGCTTGAGCATCTGCCGCTCGTCCTCGGTGAGGCCGTCCGGCGACTTCCACAGCGCGATGTCGGCCTGCATGGCGACCTCGGTCGGCATCCAGTGGTTGTTGCAGCCGGCGAGGTACTTCTCCCACGCCCACTTGTACTTCATCGGCAGCAGCTGGTTGACGTCGGCGCGCGCGTTGATCATGCGCTTGTCGTCGACGTTGATCCGGGCGGCGCCGACCTCGATCTCCCCGAGGCCGGTGGCGTCCGTCGTCTCCACGTTGGTCATGTCACTCACTTCGGCAGGCGGGGTCGTGAGTGTTTGGTCGGGTTAGAACCCGACCAAACACTCACGACCGGGCGGCGGGCTTACTGGCAGGCTTCGCAGTCGGGGTCGTCGATGCGGCAGGCGGCGCCTTCGGTGGCCACGAAGTCGACGTCGGGCTCCGGCTTGGGGGCGGGAGCAGGCGTCGGCGCGGGCGCCGGGGTGGCCGAGACGGCGTTCAGCTTGCCGTCGGTGCCGCGCAGGGTGCTCTTCTCCACGTGCGTCGCGGACTGCGCGCGCAGGTAGTACGTGGTCTTGAGGCCCTTGTGCCACGCGTAGCGGTACAGCTGGTCGAGCTTGCGGCCGCTCGGCGCCGCGATGTAGAGGTTCAGCGACTGCGCCTGGTCGATCCACTTCTGGCGCACCGAGCCGGCGTCCACGATCCACTTCGACTCGATCTCGAACGCCGTGGCGTACAACGCCTTCAGGTCGTCCGGGACGCGGTCGATCTGGCCGAGGCTGCCGTCGAAGTACTTGAGGTCCGACACCATGACCTCGTCCCACAGGCCACGCTGCTTGAGCGAGCGGACCAGGTGCGGGTTGACCACGGTGAAGTCGCCGGACATGTTCGACTTGACGAACAGGTTCTGGAACAGCGGCTCGATCGACTGGCCGACGCCGGAGATGTTGGAGATCGTCGCGGTCGGCGCGATCGCCATCACGTTGGAGTTGCGCATGCCGACGGTCTTGACGCGCTCGCGCAGCGGCGCCCAGTCCAAAGTGGACGAGGTGTCGACGTCGAGGGCGTCACCCTGGCGGGCGTCGATGAGCAGCTGCAGCGAGTCGATCGGCAGGATGCCCTTGCTCCACAGCGATCCCTCGAACGACTGGTACTGGCCGCGCTCCTCGGCGAGGTCGGTCGAGGCCGAGATCGCGTAGTAGGAGAGGTGCTCCATCGAGACGTCGGCGAACTTTACGGCCTCTTCGGAGGCGAAGGGGACGCCGATCTCGAACAGCGCGTCCTGGAAGCCCATGATGCCCAGGCCGACCGGGCGGTGGCGCAGGTTGGAGCGGCGCGCCTCCGGGATCGTGTAGAAGTTGATGTCGATCACGTTGTCCAGCATGCGGACGGCCGTGCGCACGGTCTTCTCGAGGCGCTTCGTGTCCAGGCCCTCGGGGGTGACGTGCTTGAGCAGGTTGACCGAGCCGAGGTTGCAGACCGCGACCTCTTCGCTGTTGGTGTTCAGCGTGATCTCGGTGCACAGGTTGGACGAGTGCACGACGCCGACGTGCTGCTGCGGCGAGCGCAGGTTGCACGGGTCCTTGAACGTGATCCACGGGTGGCCGGTCTCGAACAGCATGGTCAGCATGCGGCGCCACAGCTCCACCGCGCGGATCTTGCGGAAGACCTTGATCTCGCCGCGCGCGGCCATCGCCTCGTACTCGCGGTAGCGCTGCGCGAACTCGTTGCCGTACAGGTCGTGCAGGTCCGGCGTCTCGTTCGGCGAGAACAGCGTCCACTCGGCGTTCGCCTCGACGCGGCGGAGGAACTCGTCGGGCACCCAGTTCGCGGTGTTCATGTCGTGGGTGCGGCGGCGGTCGTCACCGGTGTTCTTGCGCAGGTCGAGGAACTCCTCGATGTCCACGTGCCACGTCTCGAGGTACGCGCACGCCGCGCCCTTGCGCTTGCCGCCCTGGTTGACCGCGACGGCGGTGTCGTTGGCGATCTTGAGGAACGGCACGACGCCCTGGGACTGGCCGTTGGTGCCCTTGATGTGCGCGCCGAGGCCGCGGACCGGGGTCCAGTCGTTGCCGAGGCCGCCCGAGTACTTGGCCAGCAGCGCGTTGTTCTTGTACGCCTGGAAGATCGAGTCCAGGTCGTCGTCCACGGTGGTCAGGAAGCAGGACGACAGCTGCGGGCGCGTGGTGCCCGAGTTGAACAGCGTCGGGGTGGACGCCATGAAGTGGAAGCTGGAGAGCAGCTCGTAGAACTCGATCGCGCGGGCTTCCTTGTCGGCCTCGCGGATGGCGAGCCCCATCGCGACGCGCATGAAGAACGCCTGCGGCAGCTCGAAGCGGGTGCCCTCGTGGTGCTGGAAGTACCGGTCGTACAGCGTCTGCAGGCCGAGGAACCCGAAGTCGAGGTCGCGCTCGGGCCGGATCGCGGCGGTGATCTTGTCGAGGTCGAAGCGCAGCAGCTCGCCGTCGACCAGCTCCAGCTCGACCGCGCGGCGCAGGTAGGCGCGGAAGTACGGCGCGTACTCGCTGGTCATCTCGTCCTGACTGGCCTGGCGCGGCTTGCCGGCCAGGTAGCTCAGCGCCTCGCCGCGCAGCTTGTCCAGCAGCAGGCGGGCGGAGACGAAGGAGTAGTTCGGCTCCTGCTCGACCAGCACGCGGGCGGCCAGGACCTGGGCCAGCGCCAGCTCGTCGGCGCTGATGCCGTCGTAGAGGTTGCGCTTGGCCTCGGCCAGCACCGGCTCCGCGGACACGTCCTCGAGCCCGGCGACGGCCTCACCCACGACGTGGGACACGCGGGCCCAGTCGAGCGGGCGCAGAACGCCGTCGGCGCCCTTGACGTTCAGGGTCGCTTCGGTGGTGGCGGGCTTGGCGGCCTCGCGGGCCTTGCTGCGCTCCTCGCGGTAGAGGACGTAGGCGCGGGCGACCTTGTGGTGCTCGCCGCGCATGAGGGCGAGCTCGACGATGTCCTGGATCTGCTCGATGTGCAGGGCGGTTTCGGGGCCGGCGTGGCGCAGCAGGGTGGTCTCGACCTGCTGGGTCAGCTCCGCGACGACGTGGTGCACGCGGGAGGACGCGGCGGCGTCGCCGCCCTCGACCGCGAGGAACGCCTTCGTCAGCGCGACCGAGATCTTCCCGGCGTCGAACGGCGACACGCTGCCGTCCCGCCGGATGACCCGGATCGCGGTGGGTGTGTCGGTCGCGGAGGGCCGCTGACCGGTTTCGACTGACATGCGTGTCTCCAAATTTGGGCGCGTTGGATCGCCGCACGCCCTCACGAGGCCGTGCGCTGCAGGTTCTTCAAAGCTGCCCGGCCACCCTCTGCAGCGGTCTCCCCGTCGCTGGGGGCTGCCGGTCACCAGAGACTACATGTAGGGGTCGCTCCCCGCGCGGGACCCAAGGGATGGCGTGTCGGGGGCTCACCCTGGCGGGTTACGTGATCACCCAGAGGTGCAGTTCACGCCGCGTGGGCCGGTGGTCCGGTCGGGTGCGCGGGCGGCGGGCCGATGACGTGAATGACTCATTCATGTCGTCTGGTGACATGAATGAGTCATTCACTACGTGCGGGGCGGGCGCTGCCGAGCGGCGGGCGGGCTCAGGCGCCGAAACGCAACTTCGAGGAAGGCAGTTCCAGGCTCGCCACCGGGCGTCGGCCGTCGAGGTAGCCCAGCGGGCCGTCCGGGTTGAAGCTCCAGTCCGCCGAGGCCGGGCGCGGGCTGACCTTCGCGCCCACCGGGGTCCGGAGCAGACCGTCGCGCTCCTGGACCACCTCGAACGACGTCGGGACCCGCAGCGGCAGGCCCGGGCGGCGCTTGAACGCCGCCGTCGCGATCCAGTCCTCGGACGTGGCCGCGGTCGCCGTGAAGGCGGGGCCGCCGGTGAAGTCCAGGGTGGCCAAGCCCTTCGGGATCGCCCACAGCTCGCGGCCGCCGGCCATCGACGCCTCGCTGTCGACCCAGATCTCCGTGATCGAGCACGACACGCGCCGGGCCTTGATCGACACCGCCGCCAGCAGCTCGTGGTAGCTCATCTGCCCCGGCGGGGTGTAGTCGATCCACGCCGTGAACACCGACGCCATCCCGGCGACCACCAAAGGCTCCGCGGGCAGCGCGGGAAGAGCGGACGGCGGCACGCGCCAGATCGAGACCCGCGCGTCGGCGGTCAGGTGCCAGGGCTGCGGTGGGTAGAGGCTCATTCGTCCAACCAGGGGAGATACGGAGGCAGGTCCTTCTCGACGCGCATGCCGAACTCCGGCGGCCGCTTCTGCAGGAACGACATGACGCCCTCGACGGCGTCCGCGCTCGCTCCCAAGCCGCCGATCAGCTTCGAATCCAGTTCGTGCACCGGGAACGGCGATTCCGCGCTCGCCATCCGGTAGAGCAGCTGGCGGGTCACCGCGACCGACACCGGCGCCGTCGTCGTGACGATTTCGTGGGCCAGCGCGTAGGCCTCGTCGAGGACCGTGCCGGCCGGGAAGACCTTGTGCACCAGGCCCTTTTCGAGCGCTTCGGCCGCGGGGAACACCCGGCCGCTGATCATCCAGTCCAAAGCCGTGCCCATGCCGACGAGCCGGGGGAGGAACCACGCCGACGCGCCTTCGGGGTAGATGCCGCGCCGCGTGAACACGAAGCCGAAGCGCGAATCCTCCGAGGCGAGCCGGTAGTCGCACGACAGCGTGATCGTGACGCCGCCGCCGACCGCCGCGCCGTGCAGGGCCGCGATGACCGGCTTGTTCATCGTGAAGATCCGCTTCGAGCACCGGCCGGCGGGTTCCTGCCACGCCGCGTCCGGGCCGGTCGACGGGTCGAAGTCGAAGCCGCCCTGCGAGAGGTCCGCGCCGACGCAGAAGTCCTTGCCCGCGCCGGTCAGCACGACGACGCGGACGTCCTCGTCGCGGTCCGCGCGGTCCATCGCCGCGCCGAGCTCGTCGGCCATCCGAATCGTGTAGCCGTTGCGCGCCTCGGGGCGGTTCAGCGTCACCGTGGCGATCCGGTCCGCGACGGCGTAGGTGATCTCGGCGTAGTCGGCCATGGTCAGGAAAGTATTGCAGTCCGACGCTACTGGCAAGATGTCAATAGTGTGTCCGCAGCGTCCGCGGTGAAACAATCAGGCGTGCTTGATTTTTCCGGCGGCCGGTGCGACGCTGGGCGCCAGGACGCAAGGAGGCGGCGGATGGCGGATCTCGGCGTGATCCTCGGGGATCTCGACGCGGAGACACAGACGATCGACGACGTGGTGGCGGACCTGCCGGCGCCGGACTGGGCGCGGGCGACACCGGCGGCGGGCTGGACCGTCGCGCACCAGATCGCGCACCTGGCCTGGACCGACCGCAAGGCCCTGATCGCGGCGGCGCACCCGGAAGACTGGCAGGCCGAGGTCGAGGAGCTGCTCAAGGCAGGAGAGACCTACGTCGACGACGGCGCCGAGGCCGGGGCGCGGCGGCCGCCCGCGGAGATCCTCGCGGACTGGCGGGAAGGCCGGGCCGCGCTGGCCGAGGCGCTCGCCGCGGTGCCGGACGGGCAGAAGCTGCCCTGGTACGGCCCGCCGATGAGCGCCGCCTCGATGGCGACCGCGCGGATGATGGAAACCTGGGCGCACGGCCAGGACGTCTTCGACGCGCTCGGCCTGACACGCGAGCCGACCGCCCGCATCTGGCACATCGCCCGCTTCGGCACCCGCACCCGCGACTTCGCCTACAAGGTCAACTCGCTCGCCCCGCCGGCGGAGGAGTTCCGCGTCGAACTCATCGCGCCGGACGGCACCACCTGGGCGTTCGGCCCGGAGGACGCCGAGCAGAAGCTGACCGGCAGCGCGCTGGACTTCTGCCTGGTCGTCACGCAGCGGCGGCACCCGGCCGACACCGACCTGGTCGCGCACGGCGACGGCGTCGAAGAGTGGCTCGGTATCGCGCAGGCCTTCGCCGGGCCGCCCGGGGAAGGCCGGAAGCCGGGGCAGTTCGCATGACTTACCGCATCGGCAACGCTTCCGGCTTCTACGGCGACCGGTTCTCCGCGGTCCGCGAGATGCTCACCGGCGGGCCCCTCGACGTCCTGACCGGCGACTACCTGGCCGAGCTGACCATGCTCATCCTCGGCCGCGACCGGATGAAGGACGCCAACCGCGGCTACGCCAAGACGTTCCTGCGCCAGATGGAGGAAAACCTCGGTCTGGCGCGGGAAAAGGGCGTCAAGATCGTCGCCAACGCGGGTGGCCTGAACCCCGCCGGGCTCGCGGACGCCCTCCGGGAGCTGGCGGCCAAGCTCGGGCTGGACGTCAAGATCGCGCACGTCGAAGGCGACGACCTCGTGGCCCGCGCGGACGAGCTGGACCTCGGGAAACCGTTGACCGCCAACGCTTACCTCGGCGCCTGGGGCATCGTCGAATGTCTCAACGCGGGCGCCGACGTCGTCGTCACCGGCCGCGTCACCGACGCCTCGGTGATCGTCGGCCCGGCCGCCGCGCACTACGGCTGGGCGCGCGACGACTTCGACGCCCTCGCCGGCGCGGTCGCGGCCGGGCACGTCATCGAATGCGGCGCCCAGGCCGCCGGCGGCAACTACGCCTTCTTCACCGAGCATTCCCTGGGCGTGCCGGGTTTCCCGATCGCCGAGATCGAGGCCGACGGCTCCAGTGTCATCACCAAGCACCCGGGCACCGGGGGAGTGGTGAACACCGGGACGGTCAAAGCCCAGCTGCTGTACGAGATCACCGGCGCGCGGTACGCCGGACCCGATGTGACGACCCGGTTCGACACGCTTTCTTTGAGCCAAGACGGACCCGACCGCGTCCGCATCTCCGGCGTCCACGGGGAAGCGCCGCCGCCGACGCTCAAGGTCGCGCTGAACACCCTCGGCGGGTTCCGCAACGAGACGACGTTCGTCCTCACCGGACTCGACATCGAGGCGAAAGCCGCGCTGGTGAAGGAACAGCTCGAAGCGTCCTTGAAGGACCGGCCGCCCGCCGACGTCCGCTGGACCCTCGCCCGGACCGACCACGCCGACGCCGACACCGAACAGACCGCGAGCGCGCTCCTGCACGTGGCCGTCAAGGACGCCGACCCCAAGGTCGCCGGGCGCGCGTTCACCGGCGCCGCCGTCGAGCTGGCGCTGGCCAGCTACCCCGGCTTCCACGTCACCGCGCCGCCGTCGGACGCCTCACCCTTCGGGGTCTACACCGCGGCTTACGTGGCCGCGGAGAAGGTCCCGCACGTCGCCGTGCTGCCGGACGGGATGCGAGTCGACATAGCGCCTTCGACGTCCACTCAGGACCTGTCCGATGTGGACGAGCCCGCGCTGCCCGAGCCCCTGGACCACGGGCCGGTGCGCCGCGTGCCCCTGGGCACCATCGCCGGGGCCCGCAGCGGCGACAAGGGCGGCAACGCCAACCTCGGCGTCTGGGTGCGGTCCGAAGAAGCGTGGCGCTGGCTGGTGCACCGGCTGACGGTCGCCGAGTTCAAGCTGCTGCTGCCCGAAACCGCGGACCTCCCGGTGACGCGCTACCTGTTGCCGAACCTGTGGGCGATGAACTTCGTCGTCGAAGGCATCCTCGGGCAGGGGGTCGCGTCGCAGGCGCGGTTCGACCCGCAGGCCAAGGCCTTCGGCGAATGGCTGCGCTCCCGTGAAATCGACGTCCCCGAGGTGCTCCTGTGACCGATCCCTTCCGGACGCCCGAACGGGCCGAGCTGCGCAAGACCGTCCGCCGGTTCGTCGAGCAGGAAGTCCTGCCGCACCTCGACGACTGGGAGCGTGCCGGCGAACTGCCGCGAGACCTGCACCGCAAAGCCGGCGAGCTGGGCCTGCTCGGCGTCGCCTTCCCCGAGGAGATCGGCGGCGGCGACGGCAACTACCTCGACGCGCTGGTCGTCGCCGAGGAGATGCACTACGCGGGCGGCTCCGGCGGACTCTTCGCGTCGCTGTTCACCTGCGGCATCGCCGTGCCGCACATCGCCGAGGCGAACGACCCGGTGCAGATCGAGCGCTGGGTCCGCCCGACGCTGACCGGCGACAAGATCGGTTCGCTGGCCGTCACCGAGCCCGACGGCGGGTCCGACGTCGCCGGGATCCGGACCACCGCCGTGCGCGAGGGCGACGAATACGTCATCAACGGCGCCAAGACCTACATCACCTCCGGCTGCCGCGCCGACTTCGTCACGACGGTCGTGCGCACCGGCGGCGACGGCGCGCACGGGCTCTCGCTGATCGTCGTCGAACGCGGGACACCCGGGTTCACCGTGTCGCGCAAGCTGGAGAAGATGGGCTGGCTCTGCTCCGACACCGCCGAACTGTCCTACGTGGACGTCCGCGTTCCGGTGGAGAACCTGGTCGGCGCCGAGAACAGCGGGTTCGCGCA
This sequence comes from Amycolatopsis sp. SID8362, assembly GCF_010550475.1. NCBI lineage: Bacteria > Bacillati > Actinomycetota > Actinomycetes > Pseudonocardiales > Pseudonocardiaceae > Amycolatopsis > Amycolatopsis sp. SID8362. The sequence continues at coordinate 10,013 of NZ_JAAGNB010000777.1, read as the reverse complement.
GGTGGCCACCCAGTTCGTCACCGAACGGCTTTCCCTGGCCGTGCAGGCGTACGCGCACGCGCAGCGAGCCCTCGACCTGACGCTGGACTGGTGCCGGCTGCGCGAGACGTTCGGCCGTCCGCTCATCTCGCGGCAGGTCGTGCAGCACAAGCTGACCGAGATGGCGCGTCGCGTGGACGTGGCCCGGACCTACACCCGGCAGGCCGCGATCCGGCACGTCTCGGGGGAAGAGGTCATCGCCGAAGCCTGTTTCGCCAAGAACACCGCCGTCGAGGCCGCCGAGTGGGTGGTCAACGAGGCCGTCCAGCTGCACGGCGGGCTCGGCTACATGCGCGAGTCCGAAGTGGAGCGGCACTACCGCGACGTCCGGATCCTCGGTATCGGCGGCGGCACCACCGAGATCCTCACCGGCCTGGCCGCGAAGCGATTGGGATACACCTCGTGACTGCTCTGAGGTCCACTGTGGACACGCGGGCCGCCGAGTTCGGCGCGAACCGCGAAGCGATGCTGGAGAAGCTCGCCGAGATCGACGCCGAGCAGGCCAAGGCCGTGGCCGGCGGCGGCGAGAAGTACGTCGAGCGCCACCGCAAGCGCGGCAAGCTGCTGGCCCGCGAGCGGATCGAGCTGCTGCTCGACCAGGACTCGCCGTTCCTGGAACTGTCCCCGCTGGCCGCGTGGGGCACCGACTACCGCGTTGGCGCCAGCCTGGTGACCGGCATCGGGGTCGTCGAAGGTGTCGAGTGCCTGATCTCGGCGAGCGACCCGACGGTCAAGGGCGGCGCGAGCAACCCGTGGACGACGAAGAAGTCCTTCCGGGCGGCGGACATCGCCGCGCAGAACCGGCTGCCGTCGATCAACCTCGTCGAGTCCGGCGGCGCGGATCTGCCTACGCAGAAAGAAATCTTCATCCCGGGCGGCCGGATCTTCCGGGACATCACGCGGGCCTCGGCCGCGGGCTGCCCGACGGTCGCGCTGGTCTTCGGCAACTCCACCGCCGGTGGGGCGTACCTGCCGGGCATGTCGGACTACGTCGTGATGGTCAAGGAACGCGCGAAGGTGTTCCTCGGCGGGCCGCCGCTGGTCAAGATGGCGACCGGTGAGGAGTCCGACGACGAGTCGCTCGGTGGCGCCGAGATGCACGCGCGGACGTCCGGCCTGGCCGACTACCTGGCCGTCGACGAGCAGGACGCGATCCGGCTGGGCCGCAACATCATCAAGCGGCTCAACTGGACCAAGCAGGGTCCGACGCCCAAGCCGGACTACGCCGAGCCGCTGTACGACGCCGAGGACCTGCTCGGGATCGTGCCGACCGACCTCAAGGTGCCGTTCGACCCGCGTGAGGTGATCGCCCGCGTCGTCGACGGCTCCGACTTCGACGAGTTCAAGCCGCTCTACGGCTCGTCGCTCGTGACGGGCTGGGCAAGTATCCACGGCTACCCGGTCGGCGTGCTGGCCAACGCCCAGGGCGTGCTGTTCGGCGAAGAGTCGCAGAAGGCCGCGCAGTTCATCCAGCTGGCCAACCAGATCCACACGCCGCTGGTGTTCCTGCACAACACGACCGGCTACATGGTCGGCAAGGAGTACGAGCAGAGCGGCATCATCAAGCACGGCGCGATGATGATCAACGCCGTCTCGAACTCGAAGGTGCCGCACCTGTCCGTCCTCATGGGAGCGTCCTACGGCGCCGGCCACTACGGGATGTGCGGCCGCGCCTACGATCCGCGCTTCCTGTTCGCCTGGCCGAGCGCGAAGTCCGCGGTGATGGGCCCGGCGCAGCTGGCCGGCGTGCTCTCCATCGTGGCCCGTGCCGCCGCCGAGTCGCGCGGCCAGGAGTACAACGAGGAGCACGACAAGGCCATGCGCGCCATGGTGGAAGGCCAGATCGAAGCCGAGTCGATGCCGATGTTCCTCTCCGGCATGCTCTACGACGACGGCATCATCGACCCGCGCGACACCCGCACCGTGCTGGGCTTGAGCCTGTCCGCGATCCACAATGGACCAGTGAAGGGCGCCGAGGGCTTCGGCGTCTTCCGGATGTGAGTGAGCGATGATCCAGAACCTGCTGGTCGCCAACCGCGGCGAGATCGCCCGCCGCGTCTTCTCGAGCTGCCGCGACGCCGGGATCGGCACGGTCGCGGTGTTCTCCGACGCCGATGCCGCCGCGCCGCACGTCCTCGAAGCCGACGCGGCCGTCCGGCTGCCCGGCAACGCGCCGTCCGAGACGTACCTGCGGGCCGAGCTGCTGGTGAAGGCCGCGGCCGAAACCGGCGCCGACGCCGTCCACCCCGGGTACGGCTTCCTGTCCGAGAACGCCGCCTTCGCCCGTGCCGTCCTCGACGCGGGGCTGACCTGGGTCGGGCCACCGCCGGAGGCCATCGAGACCATGGGCTCCAAGGTGGAGTCCAAGCGGCTGATGGCCGCCGCCGGGGTCCCGGTGCTGTCCGAACTGGACCCGGCGTCGGTGACCGCCGACGACTTGCCGTTGCTGGTCAAGGCGTCCGCCGGGGGTGGTGGGCGCGGCATGCGCGTGGTCCGCTCCCTTGACGAGTTGGCCGAGGCGGTGGAGGGCGCGAGCGCCGAGGCGGGGTCCGCGTTCGGCGACCCGACCGTGTTCTGCGAGCGGTACCTGGAGACCGGCCGCCACATCGAGGTCCAGGTCCTGGCTGATCAGCACGGCACGGTGTGGGCGGTGGGGGAGCGGGAGTGCTCGATCCAGCGTCGGCACCAGAAGGTCGTCGAAGAGGCGCCGTCGCCGTTCGTCGACGCCGCCATGCGCGAGGAGCTGTTCGACGCCGCGCGCAAGGCCGCCAAGGCGATCGACTACGTCGGCGCGGGCACGGTCGAGTTCCTCGCCGGGCCGGACGGGCGGTTCTACTTCCTCGAGATGAACACCCGGCTGCAGGTCGAGCACCCGGTCACCGAGAACGTCACCGGCCTCGACCTGGTCGCGCTGCAACTGCGCGTCGCCGAGGGCGAGCGGCTCCCGGCCGACCCGCCGCCGACCGTCGGGCACTCCATCGAGGTCCGGCTCTACGCCGAGGACCCGGCGGCGAACTGGCAGCCGCAGAGCGGCACGCTCCACACGTTCGAAGTGCCCGATGTGGACCGTTCGTTCACGCACGGGCCCGGACTGCGGCTCGACTCCGGCTTCGAAACCGGTTCGGTGGTGGGCGTCCACTACGACCCGATGCTCGCCAAGGTGATCACCTGGGCGCCTACCCGCGCCGAAGCCGCCCGCCGGCTCGCGAAAGCCTTGGCGGCGGCGAAGATCCACGGTGTCGTCACCAACCGCGATCTCCTGGTGCGCATCCTGCGCCACGAGGCGTTCCTGGCCGGGGAGACCGACACGGCGTTCTTCGACCGCCACGGTCTCGACACCCTCGCTGCGCCACTGGCCACAGTGGACACCGAACGGCTGTCCGCCCTCGCGTCGGCCTTGGCGGACGCGGCGGGCAACCGGGCGTCGGCGACCACCCAGCGCAGGCTGCCGAGTGGCTGGCGCAACGTCCGTTCGGCCGGGCAGCGCAAGGTCTTCACGGTCGCGGACCGCGAGTACGAGGTCGTCTACTCGCTGACCCGGGACGGCCTCCGCGCCGAAGGTTTCGACGTGGAACTGGTGTCGAGCGAGCCCGGCCGGGTCGTGCTGGACGTCGCGGGAGTGCGGCGCACGTTCGACGTCGCCCGCCACGATGGCGTGTCCTACGTGGACTCGTCGCTCGGGTCGGTGGCGCTGAAGACCGAACCGCGGTTCGCCGATCCGGACGCCGCTCTCGCGGCGGGCTCGCTGGTCGCGCCGATGCCGGGCACCGTCGTCCGGCTCGCCGTGCAGGCCGGGGACCCGGTCAAGGCGGGCGACCCGTTGCTGTGGCTCGAAGCGATGAAGATGGAACACCGGATCGCCGCCCCCGCCGACGGCGTGGTCGCGGAGCTGCCGGTGACGGTGGGACAGCAGGTCGAAGTGGGCACGATCCTCGCGGTGGTGGGAGAAGCAGAATGAACGCCATGAACTTCATCGAGCCGGAGGAGCGGATCGCGCTCCGCAAGGCCGTCGCCGAGCTGGGCGCCAAGTACGGGCACGAGTACTACGCCCGCAAGGCCCGCGCCGGCGAGAAGACGCACGAACTCTGGGACGAGGCCGGGCGGCTGGGCTACCTCGGCGTCAACATCCCCGAGGAGTACGGCGGCGGGGGCGCGGGCATCGCCGACCTCGCCGCGGTGCTCGAAGAACTCGCCGCCGTGGGCTCGCCGCTGCTGCTCATGGTCGTCTCGCCGGCCATCTGCGGCACCGTGATCTCCCGCTTCGGCACCGAAGAGCAGAAGAAGCAGTGGCTGCCGGGCATCGCCGACGGCAGCAAGCGGATGGTCTTCGCGATCACCGAGCCGGACGCCGGCTCGAACTCGCACAAGATCACCACCACCGCCAAGCGCGACGGCGACGGCTGGGTCCTCAGTGGACGCAAGGTCTTCATCTCGGGCGTCGACGAGGCCGACGCCGTGCTCGTCGTCGGCCGCATGGAGGACTCCAGGACCGGCAAGCTCAAGCCGGCGCTGTTCATCCTGCCGACGGGGACCGAGGGCTTCGAGTACACGAAGATCCCGATGGACATCATCGCGCCGGAGAACCAGTTCTCGCTGTTCCTGGACGACGTCAAGCTCCCGGCCGAAGCGCTCGTCGGCGAGGAGGACGCGGCGATCGCGCAGCTGTTCGCGGGCCTCAACCCGGAACGCATCATGGGCGCGTCGTTCTCGCTCGGCATCGCCCGGTACGCGCTTTCGAAGGCGGTCGGGTACGCGAACGAGCGGCAGGTCTGGGGCGCGCCGATCGGCACCCACCAGGGCCTCGCGCACCCCCTCGCGGAGATCAAGATCGAGCTGGAGCTGGCCAAGCTGATGACGCAGAAGGCGGCGTCGCTCTACGACTCCGGCGACGACTTCGGCGCGGGCGAGTCGGCCAACATGGCCAAGTACGCCGCCGCCGAGGTGGCCATCCGCGCGACCGACCAGGCCGTCCAGACCCACGGCGGCAACGGCCTCGCCAGCGAGTACGGCCTCGGCACGCTCGTCACGGCGGTGCGGCTGGGGCGGATCGCGCCGGTCAGCCGCGAGATGGTGCTCAACTTCGTCGGCCAGCACAGCCTCGGCCTCCCCAAGTCCTACTGACTACCGACCCCGAAGCGTCACTTTCCCCGAGAAAGATGCGTCGCCTCACGGAGGTTTTACATGGCTGGATTGACGGGTAGGACCATCATCATGTCCGGTGGCAGCCGCGGCATCGGCGAGGCGATCGCGCTGCGCGCGGCCGCTGACGGCGCGAACGTCGCGCTGCTGGCGAAGACGGCCGAGCCGCACCCGAAGCTGCCCGGCACGATCTACACCGCGGCGGAGGCGATCGAGAAGGCGGGCGGGCACGCGCTGCCGATCCTCGGCGACGTCCGCGACGACGACGGGGTCGCCGCGGCGGTCGCGAAGACCGTCGAACAGTTCGGCGGCATCGACATCGTCGTGAACAACGCGAGCGCGATCGACCTGACGCCGACCGAGCAGGTCAGCATGAAGCGCTACGACCTCATGCAGGACATCAACGCGCGCGGCACGTTCCTGCTGTCCAAACTGGCCATCCCGCACCTGAAGAACGCGGCCAACGGCCACATCCTGACGCTGTCGCCGCCGATCAGCCTCGACGAGAAGTGGTTCACCGCCGGGCACCTCGCGTACAGCATCGCGAAGTACTCGATGAGCCTGGTGACCGTCGGGCTCGCGGCCGAGCTGAAGAAGGACGGGATCGCGGCGAACTCGCTGTGGCCGCGCACGACGATCGACACGGCGGCGATCCGCAACGTCGTCGGCGCCGAACTGGCGTCGCGCAGCCGGACGCCGGAGATCATGGCCGACGCCGCGTACGCGATCCTGACCAAGCCGAGCCGGGAGGTCACCGGGAACTTCTTCCTCGACGACGAGGTGCTGCGGGCGGAGGGTGTCACCGACTTCGCGAAGTACCGCGTCGGCGACACGGCGGAGGAAGACCTGCAGCTCGACTTCTGGGTGGACCCGGCTTGACCGGCGTCCGCGAACCCCAGCAGGAACGCAGCCGCACCACGCGGCGGCGGCTGATCGAGGCCGCGCTCGACAGCTTCGGCGAGCGCGGCTGGCACGGCGTCACGGTGGCCGGGATCGCCGAGCGCGCCGGCGTTTCCCGCGGCGCCGCCCAGCACCACTTCCCGGCGCGCGAGGACCTCGTGGTGGCGGCGGTCGACCTGCTGGGGCAGTCCCAGATCGACGAGCTGCGCGCCCAGGCCGCGGACCTGCCGACCGGCGCGTCCCGGATCGAGCGCGTCGTCGAGATGGTGCTGAACCTCTACACCGGTCCGCTGTTCCGCGCCGCCCTCCAGCTGTGGGCGGTCGCGGCGACCGACGACGCCCTCCGGGACGTGCTGGTCCCGCTGGAGGCGAGGGTCGGCCGCGAGGCGCACCGGGTGACGGTGGAGCTCCTGGGCGTCGACGAGTCCCGGCCGGGGGTGCGCGAGCTGGTCCAGGCCACCCTGGACCTGGGCCGCGGGCTCGGCCTGGCGAACTTGCTGACCGACGACGCGCGCAGGCGGAAGCAGATCGTGCGGGAGTGGGCGCGCACCCTGGAGCTGCGCCTCGCCGACGGCTGACGTCGCCGCCCGCTCCCGAACCGGTCCGAGACCCAGTGGAACCCCACTCGCACCCGAAACGTCATAGTGCCGTAAGTAACACAATCGGCCCAACGGGCGAATGACTATGCGTAGCGGTTTCGAGGAGAAAGGCGTTCCGGTGTCCGGTTCAGGAGTCGAGCTCACCCACCGCGCGATGGCGATGCTGAAGGCGGTGGCGGCGGGGCGCGCGCAGATGTCGTGCAGCTGCGAGCCCGACCTGTTCATCGACGGATTCGCCTGCTGCGATCAGATGACCGCCCACGCGCTCGCCCACGGCGGCTACCTGCGGCCCGCCGTCGAAGCCGCCGCCGGGCGGGTGCCCGCCGAGCTCACCGAGGCCGGCCGGGCCGCGCTGGAGATCACCGTCGCCGCCTGACGCGGGTCACGCAGCGTCGCGGATCGCTCAGCTGTTCCCGAGCTCCGCTTCGCGCCTGGTCAGCACGCGGGGCTCATCCTCGGTGACCGCGACCGTGTGCTCGGAGTGCGCCGTGCGGGAGCCGTCGGCCGAGCGGATGGTCCAGCCGTCGGGGTCGAACACGATCCGGTCGGTGGTGCGCGCGAACCACGGCTCGAGCGCCAGCGTCAGGCCCGGCTTGAGCGGCATCCCGCGGCCCGCCTTGCCCTTGTTGGGGACGTGCAGGTCCTCGTGCATGGTGCGGCCGATGCCGTGCCCGCCGAACTCGGTGTTGACCGGGTAGCCGTACTCGCGGGCCACCGCCCAGATCGCCGCGGAGATGTCGCCCAGCCGGTTGCCGGGGCGGGTCACCTCGATCGCCGCTTCCAGTGCTTCCTCGGTGGCGCGGATGATCCGCAGGTCCTCCTCGGCGGGGGTGCCGACGATGACCGTGCGCGCCGAGTCGGCCGTCCAGCCGTCGACGCTCACCGCGAGGTCGGCGGTGAGCACGTCGCCGTCGCGCAGCACGTAGTCGTGGGGCAGGCCGTGCAGCACGGCGTCGTTGACCGACAGGCAGATGACGTTGCGGAACGGGCCCTTGCCGAAGGACGGCGCGTAGTCCCAGTAGCACGACTCCGCCCCGCGCCGCTTGATCATGCCGCGCGCGTGGTGCTCCAGGTCCATGAGGTTGACGCCCACGTCGGCGAGCCCGCCGACCTCGGTCAGCACCTCGGCGACGAAGCGCCCGGCGACGTGCATGCGGTCGACTTCCGCCGGCGTCTTCAGTTCGATCACGAAAACCTCTCGGTACCCGGTTGGTATAGTTATACCGGAACCGTAGCACGAATCCGGTATAGGAATACCAGTCGGGTCCGGAGCGGGGACGAAACCCCGTCCGACCTGGCAGGCTTGGGCCCATGGCGGAACCCCCACCACCCGTGGACGACGACGCGACGGTCTTCCTCCCGCGCGAGCTGCGCGGCCCGCACTGGCCGACGCGTGACCTCGACGTCTCCCGGCGGCCCTACGACGAGTTCGCGACCCAGATCGTCGCGCGCCCGCCCGCGTCCCCGGTCAGCGCCGGCCGCGGCGAGGGCGCCGGTTCGTCGCTGGCCCGCTCGAGCGGGCGGATGGCGGTCGCCTCCGCGGTCAGCCGGGTCACCGGGTTCGTCGCCAAGCTGCTGCTGGCCGCCGTGGTCGGGACCGGCGTCGTCAACGACTCCTTCACCGTCGCGAACACGCTGCCCAACATCGTCTTCGAACTGCTCTTCGGCGGCGTGCTCGCCAGCGTCGTCGTCCCGCTGCTCGTGCGGTCCCACGACGACCCGGACGGCGGCCGCGCCTACACCCAGCGGCTGATCACGATGGCGCTGGTGCTGCTCACCGTCGGCACGGCGGTCGCGGTGGCGATCGCCCCGCTGTTCACCGCGCTCTACGTCGACAAATCGTCCGCGGAGGCCAATCCCGGGCTGACCACCGCGCTCGCGTACCTGCTGCTGCCGCAGATCCTCTTCTACGGCCTCTTCGCGCTGCTGTCGGCGATCCTCAACGCGCAGAACGTCTTCGGGCCGCCGGCCTGGGCGCCGGTGCTCAACAACGTCGTCGTCACCGGCACGCTCGTGGTGTTCGCCGTCGTGCCGGGGGAGCTGACCCTCGACCCGGTCCGGATGAGCGACCCGAAGCTGCTCGTGCTCGGCCTCGGCACCACGCTCGGCATCGTCGCCCAAGCCGTCGTGCTGATCCCGGCGTTGCTGCGCACGGGGTTCCGGTTCCGCTGGCGCTGGGGGTTCGACCCGCGGATCAAGGAGTTCGGCGGGCTCGCCGCGTGGATCCTCGGCTACGTCGTGGTCAGCCACGTCGGGTTCGTCGTCACCACCCGGGTGCTGACCGGCGGCACTCGCGGCGGGGTCACGGCGTACAGCTACGCGTCCCTGCTTTTCCAGCTGCCGTACGGGATCCTCGGCGTTTCGCTGCTGACCGCGCTGATGCCGCGGATGAGCCGGGCCGCCGCGGACGGGGACACGGGGTCGCTCGTCGGCGACCTTTCGCTCGCCTCCCGGATGTCGACGGTGCTGTTCGTGCCGATCTCGGCGGTGCTGGCCGTGGTCGGCACCCCGGTCGGTATCGCGATCTTCACCTGGGGCCGCGGCACGCTGGCGGACGCCGAACGGCTGGGCCAGACCCTCGCCGTCTCGGCCGTCGGGCTGCTGCCGTTCGCGCTGGTCATGTTGCAGCTACGGGTGTTCTACGCGATGAAGGATGCCCGGACGCCGACGCTGATCATGCTCGTGATGACCGCGGTGAAGATCCCGCTGCTGCTGCTCTGCCGGGGCCTGCTCGACGGGGACCACATCGTCTACGGCGTGATGCTCGTCAACGGCGCCGGGTTCGTGGTCGGCGCCGTGCTAGGCCAGGTCTGGCTGTGGGTCCGGCTCGGCCACCTGCGCAGCAAGCGGTCGCTGCGGGTCGGCCTGATCGTGCTGGGAGCGAGCGCCCTCGGGGTCGGGGCCGCGGTGCTCGCCGGCTACGCCGTGCCCGGCTCGCTCGGCGCGATCGCGGGCGCCTGGGTGAAACTGCCGGTCCAGACCTTGCTCGGGATGGCCGTCCCGTTCGGGTTGCTGGCGCTGCTCAAGCTCCCCGAATTCACCCCCGTGACGCGGCGCGTGGCCGGTCTCCTGCGGCGGCTCTCGCCTCGTTGACGACTACGGCCACCGACCCCGATCGGATGTCTCGAAACGATTACGAGACCGCTGCGATCAGCGCGTTTACAATTCCGGCGCGGCTTCCTACGATCACCCGGATCAGCGATGGGGCGGAGGTCGTGCATGACGCGCAGTGCGCGCAGGCGGCGGGATCGGGTCACGGTCGACGAACTGCTGCGGGCCGCCGGCGCGCGGCCGCGCAAACCCGGTTCACGCTCGGCCGAAGCGGCGGCCCGGCGC
>NZ_JAAGNB010000738.1:0-6549 GCF_010550475.1 Amycolatopsis sp. SID8362 | reverse complement strand
CCGTGGTCAGCCACGCGCCGGGCCGGTCCGGGACACCGTCGCGCGCCCAGCGTTCGAGGGCCTGCAGGTACGCGTCCTGCACGGCCTCCTCGGCCTCGTCGAGGTCGCGGGTGACGCGCACCGTCGCGGCGAGCACGGCGGCCCACTCCCGGCGGTGCGCCTCGGCGACGGCGTCCGCGGCGGAGGTCAGCCCGGCACCACCTGGAAGTCGATCAGCGGCCGGACCTCGACGCCGCCTTCGACGACCGGCGTCAGCTTCGCGCAGGCCAGCGCGTGGTCGAGGTCGCGGGCTTCGAGCAGGTACACCCCGGCCAGCACCTCCTTGGTCTCGACGAACGGCCCGTCGGTGACGAGGTCGCCGCGGATGGCGGTCGCCGTCTCGTTGGGCTGCAGCGCCAGGCCGGCGGTCACCTTCCCGCCCAGCTCGCCGATCCGCTCCGGCAGTCCGATGTGCCGGTCCATGATCTCCTTCGGCAGGTCTTCGGGCGGGACGCGCTCGTAGATCAGCACCGCGTACTGCGCCATGTCCGGTTCCTCTCGTCGTGGTCCTTTCCTACTCCGTCACGCGAGCGGAGGCGAAATCGACAACTCAGAACAACGGACGTCCGGAATCCTTCGCGGCGACGTACGCGCGCCAGTCGGTGGTGACCTGGTCGGCGTAGCTCGTCGCGAAGGCGCGGGTCTCGGCCTGCAGGCCGGACACCGACGTGATCGCGCCGTCGATGGCCGCGTCCGCCGAGTAGCCGAGCCCGGTGCCGGGGATGTCCTGGTCGGCGCGGGCGTGCGCGGCGGCGAGCAGGCGGCCGACGTCGCGGACGGTGTCGTCCCAGATCGCCGACGACGTCAGGTCGCCGATCTTCAGGTCTTCGGCGAACGGCGACTTCTCCTTCACCAGCACCGGGGTCGTCCCGACGGTCGCCCAGCCGGCCAGCGGGTCGGACTGGTTCGCGAGCCACCGCAGCGCCAGCGCCGGCCGCTGCCCGCCGGTCAGCGTCGTGGCGTTCGGCGCGAGCTGCTTCGGCGCCGGGTCGACCTCCTGCTTGAGCTCCAGGACCCGGTCGTCGGACGACGACGTCGTGTCTCCTTCGACGAGCACGTACCAGCGGAACCGGCCGAGGCTGCCGGTGCCCGCGCCGGTCCGCCGCCGCACGTCCTTCACGACGGCTTCGGACGCCTTCAGCGGCTGGCCCGCGGTGGTCCGGTAGGCCGCGACCGCGTCGACGAGCTGCGTCCGGGTCGCCGCGGACACGGTCTGCAGCTCGGGGTCGGCCTTGAAGTGCCCGCCGGTGGTCCATTTAGCGACGAGGTCGGCCCGCTTGTCCGCCGCGGACGCGTCGATCAGGTCGCCGACGAGGTCGGAGGTGTTGCCCGCGGTCAGCCGCCAGGTCGCTTCGTCGTTCGTCCCGTGGAACTTCCCGATCCACTGGGCGTACTCGGCGACGAAGGTGTCGACGTCGGTGGCGATCTGGCTCGCGCTACGGCCGTCCGCGCGCCCGGCGAGCACGATCGAGACGGCCTCACGGCGCAGGTCCCACGTCCAGGAGCCGCGCCAGGCGTCGTCGGTGTCATTGATCGCGAACTGCTCTACGTTGTCGGCCCCGCGGTCGGCGCCGGTGTTCTCGAGGTGGGCGTCACCGGTCAGCCACACGTCGCCGCCCGCGGTGGCGTACGCGGACGGCGGCAGTTCGCCGAGATCCCGGTAGTAGAGCGGCGAAGTGCCCCGGAAGAACGCCCACGCGCTCGACGCGAGCGCCTGCGTCCGCAGCGTCAGCTCGTCGTCGGTCGCGCCGGCGTTCAGCACGTGCAGCGCGTGGTCCCGGTCGTACACCACCGCGACCGGGTCGCGGGCGAGCCCGGCCGCCTCCCCGGGCGCGGCGGCGGCGAGCAGCGTGACTACGACCAGGGTCCCCACAGTGGTTCGGCGCATCCGAACACAGTTACCGGGCCGAGGTGAATCCCGGTCAGCGTGCGGCCAAAGTGACGGCGAACGTGTTGCCGTCACCCTGGAACAGCGAACTCAGGTACGCCGTGAACGTCCCGCAGCCAGTCAGCGCCGGAATCGCGTAGGTCCCGCTCACCGGCCCGCCGGTGGCGAGCGCGAACCCGCCGCCGGTGCGCAGGTCGACCGGGATCGGCGCGCTCGCCCGGCAGCCCGCGTCGGCGACCGGCAGCCCGAACAGCGTCACCTGCGGCAAACTCAGCGCCAGCTTGGCGTGCGCGACGAAGCCGTCGCCGGTGATCTCACCGGTCTGCGGGCCGTCCGGACCGAACTTCAGGTCAGCCGTCCCGGGCACGAACCCGAAGACCTTGAACTCCGCCCGCGCCGGGTCGAACGCCGGGGTGAAGCCCGGGACGGCGAACGAGCCGGTGAGCGGCGCGCTCGCCCCGAGCGCCTTCAGCGTCGTCGTGCCGGTGACGCCGTAGTCGTGCGCGGTCTGGGTGCTGCCCAGGTCGAACGACAGCAGCACCGGGTCCTGGCCGGCGTCGAGCGTGCAGTCCGAGGTGAACGAGCCGAGCCCGGTGAACGAGCCGTCGGCCTTCTTCGGTGTGAGGCGGGTGCTGAAGCCGCCGATCGTCAGCGCCGTCTTGCCCGCGTTCGGCAGCTGCACCGGCGGGACCGTGCCAGACGCCGGCGTGGTGAACGGCCCCGACGCCGGCACCGCCGTCTTCGCCACCGTCATCGGCAAGGTCAAGGGCAGCGTCAGCGGGCCGTTGGTCAGCGTCACCCCTGCGGACGCCGTCCCTTCGATGCTCGCCGCGCCGACCAGGGCCAGGCCGCGGGTGGACTTGTCGGGCACGGTCACCGCGACCGCGAGGTCCGACGTCGTGAACGTGCCGCCCGGCGCGGACGGCACCTCGAACGACGCCTTGATCTCCACGTCCAGCTTCTGCAGCCCGATCAACGGGAACGGGCAGGTGTAGCTCAGCTTCTTCGTGATCGGCGTCGACGCGTGCGCGGGCACGGCCGCGAGCGGCAGCACCAGGCAGGCGAGGGCCGCCGCGAGCAACGACCGGGCGTTCGGCACGGGATTTCCCTTCGGGGGCATGGCACCGGCCCCCGCCGCGGCGCGACGGGGGCCGGCAGATCGGGCTACTTCTTGGCGAGCACCAGGTCCAGCGTGTTGCCGTCGCTCTTGGCGAACGCGCTGATGATGTCGTTGAACGAACCGCAGTTCTGCAGCGCGGACAGCGAGTAGGTGCCCGACAGCTTCCCGCCCTTGAGCAGGTCGAAGTCGGCGCCGGTGGTCATCTCGCTGGTCGACGGGGCGGTCGTGCCGCACTTCGGGTCGGTGCTGATCGGGATGCCGAACAGGTTGACCGTGGTGAGGAACGTGTCGAACTTGATGTGCGCCTTGAAGCCGGTGCCGACGAGCTCACCGGTCTGCGGGCCGTTCTGCACGACCTTGACGTCCGAGCTGCCCTGCAGGAAGCCGAACAGCTTGAAGTCGGTGTGCGTCGGGTTCAGCTGCAGGTTGCCGGTGAACGTCTTGGCCGACAGGTTGACGTCGGCGTCGAACGAGCCGGTGATCGGCGCGGTGCTGCCGAGGGACTTCAGCGCGGTCTGGCCGGTGATGCCGAAGGAGTACTTGATGCCCCCGCCCGGCGGCGGCGTCGTCGAAGTGGGCGGCGGGGTCGTCGAGGTGGGCGGCGGCGGGGTGGTCGAGGTGGGCGGCGGCGGAGTCGTCGTGCCGCCACCGCCGCCGTTGATGGTGATGGTGGCCAGGGTGTTGTTCTGGCCGGTGTCCTGCGTGCAGGGCGCGTCGATGGTGCCGTCCGGCGTGATGCCGGTGACCGAGCCGTCGGCCTTGCGCGGGGTGACCTTGAGGTTCAGGTCGCCGACGGTGATCTTCGCCTGGCCGGGCTGGGTGAACGTCAGCGACGGCGTCTTGCCCGCCGCGTTGATGTTCATCTCACCGGAGGCCGGGATGTTCGTCTTGTCCAGCGTGATCGGGACGTTGACCGGGAGGTTCAGCCCCGGGGCGGCCACGGTCGCCGCCGCCGTCGCGGTGCCCTCGAGCGTCGTGGCGCCGATCAGGCTGAGACCGCTGACGGTGTCCGCGTTGATCGTGGACACGGCCTTGATGTCGAAGGCGCCGGTCGGCTGCCCGGTGTTCACCGTGGTCGGCAGATCGGTGTTGATCACCACCTTCAGCCCCTGCGAACCCACCAGCGGGAAGGTGCAGTGGTAGTTCAGCGTCAGCGAGATCGGGTCGGCGGCACTGGCCTGCGCCCCGAGCACCAGCGCACTGGCGACCAGCCCCACCGCCGCCGTGGCCGCGGCGGCCGCGACCGCCGTCTTCTTCTTGCCTCTTGGGTGACTCACGATGGTCCTTCCGTGTATCAACAGTGATACGAAACGGCGCGCACATTCAGCGAGAATCGCGACCGACCGTAAGCTAACGAGTGCCGATGGGGTCAATCAAGAGCTTTTGGTGAAAACGCCACGCCGCACCGGCAAATTGTCACACCGGCACGCCACACGGCTCGGGTTCCTAGCAGACCGGGGAAGGTTTCCCCAGCACAGCGCGGTCACCGAACCGCTGACGCGCGTGACAACTCCCCGCCGCCGAATGTTGACGCACGTGCCAACCGGTCATTCTCTCCTTGCTCGCGCACAACCGCGCCGCGTAGCTTCGAAACCCATGAAAAGAATGCACAGCGCGGTGCTCGCATTGGCGGCGACCGCACTTCTGTCGTGCGCTGCCTGTGGCTCCGACGCCCCCGCCGACCCCGGCCGCCACGCCGACCCGGCGGCGCTCGCCTGGGTCGACAAGGTGTGCACCGGCGTCGCCGCGGGCTCGGCGAAGCTGGCCCAGCCGCCCGCCATGGACAACGCCGACCCGGTGAAGACCCGCGACGCGATGGTCGACTTCCTGGTCCGGCTCGGCTCCGCACTCGACGACATGGCGGGCGGCATCCGCGGGGCGGGCGTCCCGCCCGTCCCGGATGGACAGTCCGCAGTGGACAAAGCCACCGGCAACCTCACCGAGACCAGGGCCAAGGTCGGCGAGACGAAGACCAAGATGGAGCAGGCGAAGGTCACCGACGACGCCAGCCTGCGGAAGGTCATCGCCGAAGCCGACGCCACCATGGGGCAGCTCGCCGACCCGGAGGGCCCGATCAAGGACCTCAAGGCGAACCCCGAGCTGGACCTGGCCTTCAGCGAGTCCGCGACCTGCAAGCGCGTCTACGGGAGCGGCGCGTGACCGCCCGCCGCGTGCTCGCCGTCTTCCTGGCGCTGGCGCTCGCCGGTGTGTTCGCACCCGCGGCGTCGGCGGCGCCCGCGGCCGGTCCCTTCGACGACTCGTTCTACACGCCGCCGTCGCCGCTGCCCGCGGGCAAGCCGGGCGACGTGCTCCGCTGGCGCCAGTCGAACGCGGGCCCGCGCAAGGCTTCGGTCGACGCCTGGCAGGTGATGTACCTGTCGACGAACGCGCTCGGGCAGCCCGACGCGGTCACCGGCACCGTGCTGGTGCCGAAGACCGCGAACCGGGCCACCGCCCCGATCGTCTCGTTCGACCCGGGCACGCACGGGCCGGCGTTCGGCTGCACGCCGTCGAAGATGATCGACATCGGCGCGTTCTACGAGCAGCCCGGGCTCGACGACCTGCTCGACGCCGGGTACGCCGTCACCGTCCCGGACTACGAGGGCTACCAGAGCACGCCGAAGACGACCTACGTCGTGGGCCGCTCCGAAGGCCCGGCGGTGATCGACGGGGTCCGCGCGGCCCAGCGGCTCACCGCGGCCGGGCTGTCTTCGACGTCGAAGGTCGTCTTCCGCGGCTACTCCCAGGGCGGCGGCGCCGCGGCGTGGGCCGGGGAGCTGCAGCCGTCGTACGCGCCCGAGCTGAACCTCGTCGGGATCGCGGCCGGCGGCGTGCCTTCGGACCTGGTCCAGGTGACGCTGCAGCTGGACGGGAAGTTCGGGTTCGGCGTGTTCGCCTACGCGCTGGTGGGGCTGGACCAGGCCTACCCCGAACTGCAGCTCGACTCGTTCCTCAGCGACAACGGCCGCGCGAAGCTCGCCGAAATGAAGCAGAGCGCGTGCACGTTCGAGCTGCTCACGACGTACGCGAACCAGAAGATCGCGGACTACACGACCGGCCCGGGCTACATCAAGCCCGCGTGGGTGGCCCGGCTGAACGAGAACAAGCTCGGCGGCACCCCGCCGAAGGTGCCGGTGTTCCAGTACCACGGCACCGGCGACCAGCTGGTGCAGTTCGCGCAGGCCGACGCGCTGCACAAGGCGTACTGCGCGGCCGGCGTGGCGGAGACGTGGAAGACCTACGACACCGACCACATCACGCTGGTCTACACCGGCAACGCCGACGTCCTGGCCTTCGTCAAGGACCGGATCGACGGCAAACCGGCGAGCTCGAACTGCTGATCAGCGGACGCGCCCGCCGTGGGGGCGCTGCTGCCAGGAGCTGATCACCGAGCTGACGTACTCGCGCCACTGGTCCTGCGGGTCGTCCGGTGGCGGCGCGGCCGTCGCGGGACCCGCGGGCTTGCGGCCCGCGCCGGCCGGCGCGCTCGGCTTCTTCGCCG
>NZ_JAAGNB010000687.1:0-9125 GCF_010550475.1 Amycolatopsis sp. SID8362 | reverse complement strand
GATCCGCGCAGCCGCGCCCGGGTCGCCGAGGGTGATGCTCCCCAGGACCGGGCAGCCCCGCGGCGCGCCGTGGGCGACCGCGGCGGCCAGGGTGCCGAGCCAGTCGTCCAGGTCGACCCGCGCGAGCCCGGACCGGTTGAGCAGCCCGTCCCCCGGCCGTCCCGAGCCCGGCGCCCGCACCTCGCCGTTCGCGGAAACGAAGGCGTAGTCCGCGATGTCCAGCTGACGCCGGGCGGCGGCGCTTTCGTTGACCGACTTCGCCACCACCGCCCCGGCGCCCGCGTCGACGCACGCGGTGATCCCGTCGAGGGTCATGGTCAGCTCCGAGGAACCGACCCACACCGGGTTGGCGGCGGCGAGTCCCGCGACGTCCATTCAGGACAGTTTCGGGATGGTGCTGTCGTCGGCCATGTCGACGTCCTTCGTCTCCGGGCCGAGGAAGCCGCCCAGGCTGATCAGCAGGCCGGCGACCACGATCAGGACGCCCGGCGCGAGGTGCGCGGGCATGAAGCCGTCGAACTGCTGCAGGTAGAACTGGTAGAACGCCGGTGCGATCAGCGCGAGGCTGTAGCCGACGCCGTAGCCGGTCGACCGGATGCTGGCCGGGAAGCGCTCGGTCAGGTAGGCCGCGATCGGGCCGAACGTACCGACGGTGAACACGCCGATCAGCACGCCGAAACCGAGCGCCGCGCCGAACCCGCCGTTCGAAGCCATCAGCAGCGTGTAGGAACCCGCGCCGAGCACGACCATCGAGAAGCCGTAGCCGATGTAGAACCGCCGCCGCCCGATGCGCTGGGACAGCATGCCGAACAGCGGGTACGACAGCGCGGCGGACGCGTTGATCACCAGCATCGTCAGCGTGACCTCTTTGCTGGACAGCTCCAGGTGCGCCTTCAGCTGCGCGGGCGTCACGGCGGCTTCCATGTTGGTCGCGAGCCAGGTGCCGGTCATCAGGATGAACACCTGGCCCAGCGCCCGCGGGTACTTCTTCAGCAGCCGGACGAACGGGAGCTTGTGCTTCTCGCCGGTCAGCTGCGCCGGCGGCTCGTGGACCTGCTTGAGGTAGTAGCGGAACAGCACCGCGGCCAGCAGCGCGCCGACGAAGAACGGGATCCGCCAGCCCCACTGCACGTACGCGCTGTGCAAGCCGGCGGCGGGCAGCAGCTGCAGCATCAGCAAGGTGAGCGCGGCGATCACCGCGTACGCGGCGGGCGAGGTCGACGTGATGATCGAGGCGTAGAGGCCGCGCTTGTGCTTCGGGCTCCACTCCATCGCCAGCGGCACCGCCGTCGTGTACTCGCCGCCGAGGAAGATCCCGTCGACGAACCGCAGGGCGATCAGGATGCCGACCGACCACATCCCGATCGTCTCGTGGCCGGGCAGGCACGCGGTCAGCAGCGTGATGGTGCCGAACCCGCCGACCGCGACCAGCGTCGTGCGCTTGCGGCCGACCGTGTCGGCGAAGTGCCCGAAGATGACCGCGCCGAGCGGGCGGCCGATCAGCGTCGAGGCAAACACGAGCGACGCCAGCAGCGCCGTCGTGCTCGCGCTGAGGTTCGCGGCCTGGAAGTACGCGGTCGCCGGCGCCAGCACGACGATCGGCAGGTAGATGTCGAACTGGTCGACGAAGTACGCGAGCGTCCCGCCGCGCACCGCGGCGCGCACCTTGGCGGGGTCGGGGCCGTGCGGGGTACCGGGTCGCGCGGCCGTCTCCGCGGCGCTGGGCGGTGTGGACATCATCGTCCTCCGTTTTCGAACCTAGTGTTCACGAAGCGAACGTCAGTCACTCTAAATACCGCCAACCGTGAACACAAGAGCGGTCACGGGGTTGACAGACGGTCTTATAGTGAACTTTGACTTCATAATGCGAACGAGAGGCACGCTGATGAGCCCCGCCATCGCCGCCGTCCTGGACGGCCTGGTCGACATGCACGTCCACTCCGGCCCGAGCCCGTTCCCCCGGCGCTTCGACCACGTGGAGGCCGCGCAGGACGGCGCCCGGATCGGGCTGCGCGCCATGGTTGCGAAGTCCCACCACCACAACACCCAGATGGACATCCTGGCCATGAAGGGCCGCCTCGAAGGCGTCAAGGCGCAGGCCTTCGGCGGCATCGCGCTGAACAGCACCGTCGGCGGCCTCAACGTGCACGCGGTGCGGATGACCCTGCGCATGGGCGGCAAAGTCGTCTGGTTTCCGACCATCTCCTCCGGCAGGCACATCGACTGCCACCCCGAAGACGGCGCCTTCCCGACCACGACCGTCCCGCTGACCCTGGAGCGCATCGACATCGTCGACGGCGACGGCAAGCTCAAACCCGAAGCGCTCGAGATCCTCGACGAGATCAAGGAGCAGCAGGCCGTCCTCAACGGCGGGCACATGTACCCCGAGTACATCAAGACGCTGTTCCAGGAAGCGCACGGGCGCGGCATGAAGCGGATGGTCGTCAGCCACCCCGACTTCGTGATCGGCGCGGACCCGGCGCTGTGCCGCGAGCTGATCGAACTGGGCGCGTTCATCGAGCACGAGGTCGGCATGTACGACCCCGAGGGCACCCAGAAGTGGGACCCGAAGAACCTGCTGACCTGGATCGAGGCGCTCGGGCCGGAGCACACCGTGCTGGCGTCGGACTTCGGCCAGAAGGCCAACCCGAAGCCGGTCGACGCGTGGCTGCGGGTGGGCGAGGCGCTGCTCGACCTGGGCCTGCCGGAGAAGGACCTGCGGCGGATGGTCCGCGACAACCCGACGTACCTGCTGAACCTCGACGCCTGAAAGGACCCGCTCGTGTACGAAAAGGACGATCCCCGCTCGGCGCTGGCCACCGCGGCCCGGCCCGACAGCGGCGCCGAGATCACCGCCGCGCAGTACCTGGACCTGCGCGAAACCCCGGTCGTGCGGGCGCAGAACGTCATCCTCATCCACACCGACGCCCGTGACGGCGACGACCTCGACAACGGCACCCTCGAAGGCGAGCTGGCGATCGTCGTGACCGACGCCTCCCCCGCGTTCACCGTGCTCACCGCCGACGGCGCGACCAAAGTGGACTCGCCGGGGCTGGTCGTGGTCCCGCCCGGCGCGTCGCGGATCAGCGTCCACGGCGACGGCCCGCTGGTCCGGCTGGTCGAAGCCACCGAGCCCGCCTGGCGGGACCGCGTCGCCAACGCCGACGCCTACGCCCAGGACCACCCGCGCGTCGCGCTCTTGGAGCGCTGGCCGGCGCCCGCCGGAGAGCGCGTCCGCTTCTACCCGCTGTCGGACGTGCCGCACGACCCGAAGCGGTTCGGGCGGATCTTCCGGACGCGGTCGTTCATGGTGAACTTCCTGCCCCTGCAGGACGGCCCGCGCGACCCGCGCAAGCTCTCGCCGCACCACCACGACGACTTCGAGCAGCTTTCCCTGGCCGTGCAAGGGGAATACGTGCACCACATCCGCACGCCGTGGCTGCCCGACAGCACGACCTGGCGCGAGGACGAGCACGTGCGGATCGGCAGCCCGTCGGTGACGATCATCCCGCCGCCGACCGTGCACACCTCCGCGGCGAGCGACCCGGGCGTGAACCAGCTGATCGACATCTTCAGCCCGCCGCGCGTGGACTTCTCGGAGAAACCGGGCTGGGTCCTGAACGCCGACGACTACCCCATGCCGTGACCGCGCGCACCGGAGGCGGGCTGTTCACCCGTCCGCACACCCCCGTGGGCACCTGGCTGAAGATCGCCTCGACCGAGCCCACCGAGATCATGGCGTTCGCCGGGTTCGACTTCGCCGTCGTCGACCTGGAGCACGCGCCCCTGGACCTGGTGACGGCGTACCGGCTGATCAACACCGCCGCCGCGCTCGGCATGACGCCGATCGTGCGGGTGCCGGACAAGACGCCGTCGACGATCCAGAAGATCCTCGACGCCGGCGCGAAGGGCATCCTCGTTCCGCACGTCGACACCGTCGAGGAGGCGGCGGCGGTCGGGCGGGCGTGCCGGTTCCCGCCGCACGGCGTCCGCGGCGCGGGCGGCACCAGCCGGGCCGGGGCGTGGGGCCTTCGCGCCACCTCCGAGTACCTGGCCACCGGCAACGACGACGTCCTCTGCATCCCGCAGCTCGAAAGCGTCGAGGCGATCAAGGCGGCGCCGGAGATGCTCGCACTGGACACAGTGGACGCCGTGTTCGTCGGCGCGGCCGACCTGTCGATGTCGATGGGCTCGACGCCGGCGGCGCCGGACGTGCTGGACCTGATCGCCTCGGCGATCGCGGCCGCGCACGACGCCGGGAAGAAGTGCGGGCTGGCGTTCGGCGGGGTCCCGGCCAAGGCCGCGCGGGCGGTGCGCGAGGGCTGCGACTTCGTCTTGCTGAGCAACGACACCACGATGCTGGCCGAAGCCGCGCGTGGGCTGGTCACCTCCTTCCGGGAAGCGGTTTCATGACGTTGTCCCTGCCGCGCACGGCGTTGTCGATCGCCGAGCTGGACGACCTGGACCACGACGGCGTCGTCCGGTTCGTGCGCGCGCTCGAAGAGTTCGGCCACCGGATGGTGTGGATTCCCGAAGTCGCCGGACGCGAGGCGTTCACGACGGCGGCGCTGGTGCTGTCGGCCACCGAAAAGCTGATCGTCGGCAACGGCGTCGCCCGCGCGCTCGAGCGCGTCCCGAAGTCGGCGGGGTCGGCGGCGCGGGACCTCGCCGCCGGCTACCCCGGCCGGTACGTGCTGGGGCTCGGGGTCAGCGGGGCGGTCCGCGAACGCGGGGTCGGGCCGCTGCCGTTTCTGCGCTCGTACCTCGACGGCGTCGACGAGGTCGCCGCCGGGGTGCCACGGGTGCTCGGCGCGTACTCGGCCGGGATCACGAAGCTCGCGGCCGAGCGCGCCGACGGGCTGATCACGTTCCTGGTCACGCCCGAGCACACCCGCTGGGCGCGCGAGACGGTCGGGGACCTGTTCCTGTCCGTCGTCCAGTGGGCGGTCGTGGGCCGCTCGCGCGCGGAGGCGCGTGAAGTCGCGCGGCAGCGGCTGGCCTACTACCTGACGCTCCCCCACCAGATCGCGAAGCTGACCCGGCTGGGGTTCACCGAAGCCGACCTCGCGCCGCCGGGGTCCGACCGGCTCGTCGACGCGCTCGTCGCCTGCGGCACGCCCGCGCAGGTGCGCGAAGCGGTCCAAGCCCAGTACGACGCGGGCGCCACGCAGGTCGCGCTGACCCTGGTGGGCCCGCTCGATGACGGCAAGCTCGCCGCCTACCGGGCCCTCGCCGAGGAGGAGAACTGATGCGCACGGCCGAAAAAGTCATCATCACCACCGCCATCACGGGGTCGGTGAACATCCCTTCGCAGAGCCCGTACCTGCCGTTGTCCGCCGACGAAGTGGCCGACGCCGCTTTGGAAGCCATCGAAGCCGGGTCCGCCGTCGTGCACCTGCACGCCCGCGAACCGGACGGACGGCCCACCGCCGACCCGGCCGTCTTCGAGAAGATCGTCGGGCGGATCACCGCGCAGACCGACGCGGTCGTCAACATCACCACCGGCGGCGCGTCGTCGATGACGATGGACGAACGCCTCGCGGCGGCTCGGCAGCTGAAGCCGGAGCTGGCGTCGATGAACATGGGGTCGATGAACTTCGTCTACTCCGGCATCGCGGACAAGGTGACGGAGTGGCAGCACGCCTGGGAAAAGCCGTACGTGCGCAACACGTACTCCCACCCGTTCGTGAACACCTTTGACCGGATCGAGGACACGCTGCGGACGCTCGGTGCGGCGGGCACGCGGTTCGAGTACGAGTGCTACGACATCGGGCACCTGTACTCGCTGGCCTACTTCGTGGAGCTGGGGCTGGCGAAACCGCCGTTGCTGATCCAGGGCGTGTTCGGGGTGCTGGGCGGGATCGGCGCGGACCACGCGAACCTGGAGCACATGGTGCGCATCGCCGACAAGCTCTTCGGCGACGACTACCAGTTTTCGGCATTCGCTGCCGGGCGCGACCAGCTGGCGTTCGGCACGCACAGCGCGTGGCTCGGCGGGCACGTGCGGGTCGGGCTGGAGGACAGCCTGTGGATCGGCAAGGGGAAGCTCGCGAAGAGCAACGCCGAGCAGGTCCGCAAGATCCGCGCGGTCGTGGAAGATCTCGGCAAACCGATCGCGACCCCGGCCGACGCCCGGGCGATGCTGGCACTGCGAGGAGGAGCGGCATGAGCTTGCTGGCGGGCAAGGTGGTCCTGGTCGTCGGGGCCAGTTCGGGCATCGGCGCGGACGCGGCCCGCGTGTTCGCCGCGGACGGGGGGTCGGTGATGCTGGTGGCGCGGAACGAGGAGCCCCTGGCCAAGTTGGCGGCGGAGCTTTCCGACTTCGACGTCGCTTACACGACCGGTGACATCACATCGGCGTCCAGTGTGGACGCTTTCGTGGCGGCCACGGTGTCCCGCTTCGGCCGCTTGGACGGCGCGTTCAACAACGCGGCGATGGGCGGCAGCGGCCGGCTCGACACCGTTGCGGAGGCGGACTTCGACCGGATCATGGCGGTGAACGTGAAGGGTACGTGGCTGTGCCTGCGCGCCGAGGTCGGCGCGATGGCGGCCGGCGGCTCGATCGTGAACGTGAGCAGCATCGGTGGCCTGCGCGGCAGCTCGGGCATGGGCGCGTACCAGGCGACGAAGCACGCGGTGATCGGCCTGACCCGCACGGCGGCCCACGACTTCGGGCCGCTGGGCATCCGGGTCAACGTCCTCGCCCCGGGCCCGACGGAAACCCCGATGCTGGACGAGCTGCGCCGCACGATCCCGGGCGGGGTGGAAGCCCGCATCGCGGCGACTCCCCTGCGCAAAGCGGGAACGGGCACCGAAGTCGGCTCGACGGCGGCGTTCCTGCTGAGCGACCGGGCAAGCCACCTGACCGGGGTAGTCGTCCCGGTCGACGGCGGCTTCACCGCGTAGC
Organism: Amycolatopsis sp. SID8362; assembly: GCF_010550475.1. NCBI lineage: Bacteria > Bacillati > Actinomycetota > Actinomycetes > Pseudonocardiales > Pseudonocardiaceae > Amycolatopsis > Amycolatopsis sp. SID8362. The sequence continues at coordinate 2,218 of NZ_JAAGNB010000687.1, read as the reverse complement.
CTCAGGCCAGGTCGGGGATCAGCTCCCCGATCAGCCGGATGCTCTTGAGGACCTTGTCGTGCGGGATGCCGCCGATCTGCTGCAGGCACATCATGCGGTCGATGCCCAGCTCGGCGTACGCGCGCAGCTTCTTGCGGCACGTCTCCGGGCTGCCCACGATCAGCGAGTCCTGTGCGCTCAGCACCTCGAACACCTCGTCGTCGGCGACCTGCTCGCCCTGCAGGATGCGGGCGATCAGCAGGTTCGCCGCCGACGGGGTGCTCGCCGCCTCGCCGCGGAGGAAATCGCCGGTCAGGCCGCCGCCGTCCGGGGCGGCCAGCAGCTGCTCGTTGCGGGCGTTCTGGCGGACGAACTCCGTCGCCGCTTCGAAGAACGTCAGCGCCGTCACCGTGTACCAGGCGGCGGCCGCCGCGGCGCCGTTGCGCATCGCCTCCTCGTCGGTGTCCGCGCAGTGGACGAACGTGAAGAAGCCGACCTGGTTGTTGACGTACGCGCCGACCGGCTCGGTGCACGCCGAAGCCGCCTCGCGGTACAGCGAGATCAGGCGGCCCGCGCGTTCCAGCGACTCCCACATCGTCGTGCCCAGCACGCCCACCCCGCGCCGGCCGGCCTCCTCGAACGACGCCGGGCTCGCCGCCGCCTGCCAGAGCGGCGGGTGCGGCTGCTGCAGCGGCTTCGGCCCGATCGGCACGTCGTCGATCCGGTAGTCGTCGCTCTCGTGCGAGAACCGCTCCGCCGTCCACATCTTCGGCACCATCTCGAACGCCTGCTGCGTCTGGGCGCGCGCCTCGGCCGGCTCGATGCCGAACAGGCGCCACTCCGGGATCGTCGAGCGGGTCAGGCCCAGCTCGACCCGGCCGCCGCTGAGGTGGTCGAGCGTCGCCGCGCGTTCGGCGACGCGGATCGGGTGGTTGAACCGGCCCGGCGCGAGCACGGCGGAGTGGCCGAGCCGGATCCGGCTGGTGCGCTGGGACAGCGCGGCCAGCATCAGCTCCGGCGCCGAGGACAGGCTGAACTCCCCCGCGCCGTGGTGCTCGACCTGCCACCAGCAGCCGTACCCGAGCTCGTCGGCGAGCACGGCCTGCTCGATCGCCTGGCGGAACCGCAGCTGCTCGTGCCCGGCCGGCCACGGACGGGGGTTCTGGATCTCGTTGAACAGGTCGATCTGCATCCGCGGCCTCCGCTCGTCGGGTCACCGAGAAGTCAGTCCCCGAGAGCGACCGGGCCGTTACCGGAGTCGCACGTTCGGCCGAACGGTCAGCCCGGCCCCAGGTCGGCCGACAGCCAGTTTTCCGGCCGCAAAAACACCGTGAGGTGCTCGCCCAGCTCCTTCCGCTCGTAGGCCACGAACTCTTCGGCCGCGCCCGGTGGCAGGTACCGCGACGCCATCTCCAGCGACCGCTCGTCGGAGTCCGGCTCGGTCCTCGTCACCGGCCCTTCCACCGAGACGTACCGGACCGTCGGCGACGTCCGCTGCGCCAGCAGGCTGAACCGGCCCGCGGCGAGGATCGCCCGCGTCTTGCGCGCGTCGGGGCCCGTGCGCACCCACAGCTCGCCGCCGGGCGTGTACTGGTACCAGATGGGCACCACGAGCGGCGCCCGGTCGGGCCGCTCCACCACCGACAACGCGCCGACGTGCGGCTGGGCCAGAAATTCTTCGCGTTCCTCCTTGGTCAGCACCATGCCCCGGAAGCTACCCGCGGGGTCCGACAAAAACGTAGGCTGGCGCGACGAGGTCCCACGAACGAGGCGGTGACCATGGCCGTCCAGCCCAGCCGGGCCGAAGTGCTCGCCGCCCTGTCGCTCGCCATCGACCTCGGCCTGGGCCAGCCGATGGAGCACATGCTGCGGTCCGCGCTGCTCGCGACCCGGCTCGCCGACTGGCTCGGTCTCGACGAAGAGCAACGGGCGACGACGTACTACGCCACCCTCGTCGCCTGGATCGGCTGCCACGCCGACTCGCACGAGCTGGCCCGCTGGTTCGGCGACGACATCGCCTTCCGCGCCGCCACCTACCGGGTGAACTGGACCGGTCTGCCCTTCCTGCGGCTGCTGGCCACCCACGTCGGGCGGGACAAGGCGCCGCTCGCGCGCGGCGTGCTCGCCGCCGTGTTCCTCGCCGGCGTCCGCGGCCGGATGGTGGCGCTGATCCACTCCCACTGCACCTCGGCCGCCCGCCTGGCCGACCGGCTGGGGCTGGGCGGCGCCGTCCGCGACG
>NZ_JAAGNB010000628.1:0-7522 GCF_010550475.1 Amycolatopsis sp. SID8362 | reverse complement strand
GCCGATGCCCTACCCGGCGACGGCGATGCGGGAGCGGGCCGCGCTGTGCCGGCTGGCGGCGGGCAACCGCGACGCCGTCGAGGAGCTGACCGCGGCCGCGGAGGCGTACGAGCAGCTGGGCGCGACGCGGGACGCCGGACGCTGCCGTCACCAGCTGCGCGAGCACGGCGCTTGGGCGCCTTCACAGCGTGGCCGTCGGGGGTACGGGAGCGAACTCTCCCCACGAGAGCGCGAAGTCGCGCGGATGCTCGCGGAAGGCCGGACCAACCGCGAGATCGCCGACGGCTTGTTCCTCTCGCCGCGCACGGTCGAACAGCACGTCGCGAAGGTGTTACGCAAACTCGGCGCCCGCTCCCGCACGGACGTGGCCCGCAAGCTCCCCGGCGACTTCGCCACGGCCCCCGCCGGCTGACCCGACGCGGCACTTTCACGTGAAAGTGCCGACCTGGGGGCGGAGCTTTCACGTGAAAGTGCCGGGGTTGGCCTAGCGTGGGCCGGTGACTGAAGAGGCACTTCCCGCCTGGCGCCGGCGGACCTCCGGCGAGACGCGCTGGCCGGCGATGGGCGTGGTCGTGGCCACGCTCGTGCTGCAGGTCGTCGTGCCCGAGGACATGGCGCTGCACCCGTGGTGGCTGCTGCCCACTGTGTCGGGGTTGCTCGTCGTGGCGCTGCTGCTGGTCAACCCGGGGCGGATGTCGCAGTTCAGCGCGGTCGAAAGGGCGATCTCGCTGCTGCTGGTCGCCGCCGTGACCGCGGTGAACGCCGGGTCCGCGGTGACGCTGGTCTACCGCATCGCGGCCGGCACGATCGGCGACCACGCGGGGGCCGTGCTGGTCACCGGCGGCATCGTCTACTGGACGAACATCGTCGCCTTCTCCCTCTGGTACTGGGAGTTCGACCGCGGCGGCCCGGGCCGGCGGGCGGCGGGGCGGGCGGAGTTCCCCGACCTGCAGTTCCCGCAGATGGCCGACCCGGGCCTGGCGCACCAGGACTGGGAACCGTCCTACTTGGACTACCTGTACTTCTCGTTCACCAACGCGGCCGCCTTCAGCCCGACGGACGTCATGCCGCTGCGGATCTGGGCGAAGCTGACGATGATGCTGCAAGCCGTCATTTCGCTGATCCTCGCGGTGATGGTGGTCGCCTGGGCGATCAACAACCTGAAGTAGGTCAGTGCCGCGCGATCGTGAAGCTCTGCCCGTCCGAGCCGATCGCGCCCGGGATCCAGGTGTACGTGCCGCGGTCGTCGGCGTTCAGCGCGGACGGGCTGGTCGAGGCCAGGTTCGTCCCGTTGAACTTGACGCCGGTGAACTTGACCCCGCCCGAAATGCTCGGGTAGGAGTCCGTCGGCGACTCGATGATCGCCTCCGCCGACGCGTGCTTCGACGTCAGCGACTTCGTGGTGGACTTGGACCAGCCCTTGGTGGTGTCGGCCAGGTCCAGCCGGTAGGTGTTCGTGGCCGTGCGGGTCACGGTCGCGGTGATGTGGTCGCCCGCGCTGACCGACACGCTGTAGTACACCGGCGCGGCCGGGTACATCTCGTACCAGGCCGAGTACACCGGACGCCCGCTGGAGCAGTCCGTTTCGACGCCGGTTTGCTCCACTGTGGACGATCCGTCGCCGTCGATGCCGACCCACGGCGCGAACAGGTCGTTAGTCGAGTTGCAGGTCACCGAGGGTTCGGTCCAGCTCGCCGTGGCTGTCGTGAAGCTGCCGAAGCTGACGTAACCGCCCCAGTTGCCGCCGGAGAACTGGTGACCGTGGAAGTGAGTGCCGTACTCGACCGCGGCGTGCGCGGTGCCGGAAACGGCCAAGCCGGCGGCAGCAGCGGCGACCGCCGTGAGGACGCGGACAGCGCGCGACGCGAGGAATTCGGACATGCGGGGACTCCGTTCACCGATGGGGACCGGGAAAACCGTTCCCCAAGTGTTGGAGCCACGCGAAAAAGAAGGTAGCTACTTTCGAATGGTTTTCGCATTGCCCGAAAAGACCCGTAAAGGCCTCCACGGGGGAAAGAGGCCTTTACGGGTCGATATCGCTCACCTACCGCCCGGTGCGGTGAGCGGGGCTGTCAGCCCTGCTTCGCGGCCGCGTCGACGAATTCGGTCGTGTAGGTCTTCGACAGGTCGATCGAATCCTTCTTCGGCTGCACGTTCTTCGAGAAGCTCGAAAGCACCTCGAGCACGTTCTTGGCACCGTCGGCGGCCATCTTGCCGTCGCCGTTGAACATCCCGATGCTGTCCTTGATGGACTTGACGTACAGCGCCTTGTCACCGCCGCTGTAGGACGGCGGCATCTTCGCCGCGATCTCCTCCGGGCTGTGCTGGTCGATCCACTTCAGCGTGGCCACGAACGCGTTGGCCAGCTTCTGCACGGCGTCCTTGTTGCGGTCGACGAAGTCGCAGCTCATGTACAGCGACGACGCCGGGTACAGCCCGCCCAGCGCGGCCTTCGTGCCCTCTTCCGTCCGCAGGTCGTAGAGCACCTTCGCCTTGCCCGTGTTGGTCAGCTGCGCGATCGTCGGGTCGGTCGTCATGCCGCCGTCGATGCCGCCGTTGTCCAGGCTCGCGATGAACGTCTGCCCGGCGCCGACCTTCACCGGCGTGTACTGGTCGGCCCCGACGCCCGCCTTGGCCGCCAGCGCCTTCGTCAGGAAGTCGGTGGACGACCCGAGCGACGTCACGCCCAGCTTCTTGCCCTTGAAGTCGGCCGAGCTCTTGATCTGGTCGACGTGCTTGGTGCCGACGACCTCGGCCTCACCCGGGATGTTGGCCAGCTGGACCACGCTCTTGATGCACTGGTCCTTGGCCTGCAGGTCGATCGTGTGGTCGTAGAACCCGACCACGCCCTGCACCTGCCCGGCGACGAGCGCGGTCTCGGCGTTGGCGCCCGACTGCTCGCTCTGCAGCTCGACGTCGATGCCCTGCGCGGCGAAGTTGCCGAGCTGCTGGGTCAGCATGGCGGGCAGGTAGATGACCTTTTCCAGGCCACCGACCATGATCGTGACCTTCGGCTTGCCCCCCTCGCCCGTCGCCGCGGTGCGGGAGTCCTGGCAGGCGGTGGTCAGTCCGGCCACGGCGGTCAGCGCGGTGACCGCGACGGCGATCCGGCGAATCCTCATCGATTCGGTCCTTTCAGATGACGGTCTGGCTGGAGGTGGACATCGAGGGCCGCCACCGCAGCAGCCGGTTCTCGAGGTTTCCGATGCCCCACTCGGCGACCAGTGCGACGACGGTGATGATGATCATGGCGGCGTAGATGCCCGCCGAATCGAACGTGCCCTGCGCGTTCGAGATGAGGAAGCCGATGCCCGCCTTGGACCCGGCGTACTCGCCGACGACCGCGCCGATCAGCGCGAAGCCGAACGCGGTGTGCAGCGACGAGAGGATCCACGACGTCGCGCTCGGCAGGACGATCGCCTTGATCACCTGCATCCGGCCGGCGCCGAGGATGCGCGCGTTGTCGATCAGGTTGCGGTCCACTTCGCGGGCGCCGGTGAAGGCGTTGAAGAACACCACGAAGAACACCAGCACGACGACGGTGGCGACCTTCGACGCCAGCCCGAGGCCGAACCAGATGACGAACAGCGAGGCGAGCACGATGCGCGGGACCGCGTTGGCGGCCTTGATGAACGGCGCGAGGACGTCGGCCAGGTACTGGCTGCGGCCCAGGATCACGCCGAAGATCACGCCGGCGACCGCGCCGATGGCGAAGCCGACCAGCGCCTCTTCGACGGTGACCCACAGCTGGTACCAGAGCGAGCCGAAGTCGGTGCCGCTGGTGACCCACTCGGTCAGCCGCTCCCAGATGCGGGACGGCTTGGAGTAGAAGAACGGGTCGATCCAGTAGGTCGCGGTCACTTCCCAGCTGCCGAGCCAGGCGACCACGAGGGCCAGCCGCAGCAGCCAGGTGTTGCGGCGGCGCCGGGACGTCGCCCGCTTGGCCTTCGTCAGGATGTCCTGCTCGGTTTCCAGCACCGGCAGGGAAGTGGCCGGCGCGGCGGGGGTCTCAAGCGACATTGCTCGCTCCCTTCTCGCGGGCCTTGTCGACCTCGCTGCGCAGTGATTCCCAGATGTCGGCGTAGAGCTTGCGGAACTCCTCGGTCAGCCGGAGGTCCTCGACCTTCCGCGGCCGCTCCAGGGGAATCTCGAAGACGTCCTTCACCGTGGCCGGCGACGTCGTGAGCACGACGACCTTGTCCGCCAAGGCGATCGCCTCGTCGAGGTCGTGCGTCACGAAGATGACCGCCGCGCCCGAACCGGACCACAGCCGCAGCAGCTCGTCCTGCATCAGCGCCCGCGTCTGGACGTCCAGCGCCGAGAACGGCTCGTCCATCAGCATGATCTTCGGCTTGGTCACCAGGGTCTGGGCCAGCGCGACGCGCTTGCGCATGCCGCCGGAGAGCTGGTGCGGGTAGTACTTCTCGAACCCGGCGAGCCCGACGCGGCCGATCCAGTCGACGGCCTGCGCGCGGGCCTCGGCCTTCGGCGCGCCGCGGAAGCGCGGGCCGGAGGCGACGTTGTCCAGCACCGAGCGCCACGGCATCACGGCGTCGGTCTGGAACATGTAGCCGACACCGTCCGGAATGGACTTCACGTCCTCGCCGTTCACCCGCACCCGGCCGGCGGACGGCGGCTGCAGGCCGGACACCAGCGAGAGCGTCGTCGACTTGCCGCACCCCGTGGGGCCGACGACGGCGACGAACTCGCCGGGCTGCACGGTCATGGTCAGGTCGCGGACGGCCGTGTGCACGGAACCGGACCCGCTCGGGAACCGTTTGGTGGCTCCGGTGAGTTCGATCAGTGGGGGAACCATGGGGAGGTGACTCCTTCGTCACGTGGTGGGGCTCACGTTGGGAAGGGACGTTAAGCAGCCGTTGCGCCGAGGTGAAGCTTGTCGACGTTCTCCGCGCGAGCTGTGCGTTCTGAATGTTTTGCTCATTTAGCGCACGGCGCTGACCAGGGGGTATGGTTCCGAGCCATGCCAAAGTGGGCGCTCTTCCCGCGCATGCGGTTCAGCAGGCAGGTGCTGCTGCTGCAGATCGGCGTGGTGCTCCTCGTCGTCGGGATCGGCGTCGCGCTGGTCAGCGTGCTGCTGTCCCACACCCTCACCGACCAGTACGGCCGCCGGGCGCTGGCCATCGCGAAGTCCGTCGCCGCCGACCCGGTCGTCGTCGCGAACGCGGCCGCCAAGATCCCCGGCGGGGCCCTCGAGGAACGCGTCCTCGCCGTCACCGAGGCCAACGACGCGCTGTTCGTCGTGATCACCGACGACAAGGGCATCCGGCTCGCGCACCCGACGCCGAGCGAAATCGGGAAGCCGGTCAGCACGCCCCCGGACGTGGCCCTCGCCGGCGGGGACGAGATCAGCGCGGTGCAGAGCGGGACGCTCGGCCTGTCCGTCCGCAGCAAGACGCCGATCTGGGCGCCGGGCCACCGGCGGGTCGTCGGCGAGGTCAGCGTCGGCTTCGACGTGGCCGATCCGACCGGCGCGTTCAACCAGCTCCTGGTGATCACGCTGCTGTTCGCGGGCGGCGCGCTGCTGCTCGGCGCGGGCGCGTCGGCGCTGCTGAACCGGCGGCTGCGGCGCGTCACGCACGGCCTCGAACCGCACGAGCTGACCGAACTGCTCTACGAACGCGAAGCCGTGCTGCACGGGATCGGTGAGGGCGTCCTCGCGGTCGACGAGGCGAACCGCGTTTCGGTGCGCAACGACGAGGCCGAACGCCTGCTCGGCACCGAGCTGCCGATCGGCGCGTCGCTGGCGGAACTCGAACTCAGCCCGCGCCTGCACAAGGCCGTCGCCGAGGGACGGCCGGTCGACAACCTCCTCGCCGTGGCGGGGAACCGCGTGCTGGTGATCAACTCCCGCGCGGTCCGGCTGGACGACCGGCCGATCGGCACGGTGCTGACCTTCCGCGACCGCACCGACCTCGACGCGCTCACCCGCGAGCTCGACGGCATCCGCGCGCTGTCCGACGGCCTGCGCGCGCAGCGGCACGAGTTCGCGAACCGGCTGCACACGCTGTACGGGCTGCTCCAGCTCGGCCACCACACCGAGGCCGTCGAGTACCTGCAGACGCTGACGGATTCGCCGTCGGCGCGGCCGAGCCAGCTGGGCGACGCCGTCGCCGACCCGTACCTGCAGGCGCTGCTCGTCGCGAAAACCGAGCAGGCGCAGGAAAAGGGCCTCTCACTCAAGCTCGCCGACGACACCTGGGTGCCGACGACCGTGACCGACCCGATCGCCGCGAACACCGTGATCGGGAACCTCGTCGACAACGCCCTGCACGCCGCCCGGATGGGCCCGCGGCGGCCCGCGACGGTCGAAATCAGCCTGCTGGCCGAAGGCGGCACCCTGCACGTGTCCGTTGTGGACAGTGGCCCCGGCGTGCCCGAAGACCTGCGGCGGACGTTGTTCGACGAAGGCGTCTCGACGAAGCTGTCGCCCGGCCACGGCCTCGGCCTGGCGCTGGCCCGGCAGGCCGCGCGCGCCCACGGCGGCGACGTCTGGCTGGCCGACCCCGGTGCGGGCGAGACCGGGGCCCTGTTCGTCGCCAAGCTGCCCGGAACGCTGACGGAGGACCGATGATCCGCACGCTCATCGTCGACGACGACTTCCGGGTCGCCGGCGTGCACGCCGGGTTCGTCGAGGAGGTCGACGGCTTCGTCGTGGTCGGCACGGCGCACACCGCCGCCGAGGCGCGCGCCCGCGTCCGCGAGCTTTCGCCGGACCTGGTCCTGCTCGACGTCTACCTGCCCGACGAGTCCGGTCTGGTGGTACTCCCGGAGCTGCAGACGGACACGATCGTGCTGTCCGCGGCGACCGACAGCGCGTCCGTTGCGGCGGCGATCCGGGCCGGCGCGCTGAACTACCTGATCAAGCCGTTCACCACGCGCCAGCTCGCGGAGCGGCTGACGTCGTACGCGCGCTTCCGCGGCTTGGTCGCCGAGGACCGGGCGTTCGCGCAGGACGACGTGGACCGCGCGTACCGGGTGCTGCACGACCAGGACCGGACGTCCGCGCCGAAGGGCCAGTCGACGGCGACGTCCCGCCTGGTGTCCGAGCAGCTGCGGCGCGCGGGCCGTCCGCTGTCGGCGGCCGAAGTCGCCGGTGAGCTGGGCATGGCACGGGCGACGGCGCAGCGGTACCTGACCGCGCTGGCCGAGTCGGGGACGGTCCAGATGCGGCTGCGCTACGGCGCCACCGGGCGCCCCGAGCACGAGTACCGCTGGAGCGGCGCCTGAGTCAGCGGCCGTAGCGGTGCATCATGCTTTCCGCGACGTCGACCCAGGCCTGGACGGGGTTCGCGGCCGACGTCGGCGTGGTGGACGACGGCAGGTCGACCCGCGCTTCCTCTTCCTGCGACGGCTGCTTCTTGGGCTGCGGTTTCGCCTGCGCCTGGACCTGCCGCGGCGCGGGCTTTTCGGGCACCGGCACGAACACGGTCTTCGGCGGCGGGGTGACCGCCGGCGCCTGCGGGGCGGGCGGCTGGGGTACGGGCGCCGCCGCGACGGCCGG